>JBJMKM010000117.1:0-6904 GCA_045805825.1 Solirubrobacterales bacterium | reverse complement strand
GTACGAGCCGTTCTCGCCGAAGCAGATGGTCAACAAGGACCGGCCGCCGTCGACCGTGTGCGTGGACATCTGGACGCGCGCGAAGCCGGGCGAGGCGCCGCCGAACTACGAGGCCTGCGCCGGACCGGACGCGAAGGGCTCGGCATGGCGCGGCAGCATCTCGCGCCCGCGCGAGAAGGGCCATCCGCTGCGCATAGGAGCGGTCAAGGTGGAGCAGCCCGGCGACACCCGGATCGTGCTGCGGATCGACCCCGACGACATCCGGCGCCCGGTCTCCTACCGGTGGCGCGCCGAGACGACGAGCTTCACCAAGGCGTGCCGCGCCGCGACCGGTTGCCCGGACTACGCACCCGACCGGCCGGACACCGCGGAAACACACCTCAGCTCGCCGCGCTAGCTGTTACCGTGGCGCGGACCGGCCGGGAAAGTCCCGGCGCAAGACACTAGTTGTGCCGTTGGTTCGGGCCATTCGAAGTGCACCGAGCAGGCGCGGCAAGAAGAAAGGTGCACATAGATGGCAACCGGAACCGTCAAGTGGTTCAACGACGAGAAGGGCTTCGGCTTCATCACGCCCGATGATTCCGGCAAGGACCTCTTCGTCCATCACACCGCGATCCAGGGCGGCGGCTTCAAGTCGCTCGCCGAGGGCGCAAAGGTCAGCTACGACGCCGAGGAGGGACCCAAGGGACCCGCCGCGGCGAACGTCACCGCCCTCTAGGGGCGGACCTGCGACGGCGACGGAGGCCCGTCATGGGCCTCCGTCGATCTCGCCCACGGATCGGGCGAGACGACATAGATCCACGACGATTGGACACACATGGCCGGCAGCAAGAGGAAGACGACGATGGCGAAGCTGAATCGCGAGCGCAAGCTTCTCGAGAAGCGCGCGGCCAAGCAGGCCAAGAAAGAGGCAAGGAAGAGGGCGGCAGCCGAAGCGGCGGACGACCCGATCCCGGGTCAACTGGCCTCGGAAGATGTGGAGCCATCACCGGACGGCAGTCGCGAGGAAGTCCCCGCAACACCGCCGGAAACAGCTTGAGCGCTTAGGAAGGGAGGCACCGCTACTGCCGCCGGTCGGGATGCATCGAACTCACGCCATTGAGAGCTGGCGTTCTGTAGATAGGTCGAACAGGGGAGTGCGCAGCCTCGTTTGGTGAGCGCGAAACCACGGGAGGAAGGGAACGCTCATGTCCAGCAGAATCCGCGCCCATATCCGCGGCAACATCGTCGGCTACATCGCCGTCTTCATCGCCCTGAGCGGCACCGCCTATGCGGCGGACACGATCGGTAGCTCGGACGTCATCGACGAGTCGCTCTTGTCCCAGGACCTCAAAAACGGCGAGGTAAGAAGCTCCGACATCGACAACGGGGGGATCTCCACAGACGACATCTCCAACACCAACGGCGTACGCAGCGGCGACGTGCGCGACGACACCCTTCCAGACGGCGGCCTCGCCGCTGTCGATCTGAGCGCCGACTCCGTTGGAACCAGCGAAGTCGACGGCTCGCTGACCGGAGCCGACGTCGCGCCCGAGAGCCTGACGGGCGATGACATCACAGGCCTGACCGGCGGTGACATCGAAAACAGCAGCCTCACCGGCACCGACCTTGCCGACAATCTGGTCACCGGCGCCGACATCAATGAATCGACGCTGAGCACGGTTCCGAACGCCGGCGAGGTCGACGGCCTCGGTGCGCGTAGCTTTGAGTTCAGCGCAGGAACCGCTGCCGCGACTACCACCGTGCTCAACCAGGGTGGACTTTCTCTCAAGGCCGACTGCGACGCGTTCAACGGCAACAGCAGGGTGGAGCTGTTCGTCGACAGCAGTATCAACGACTCCACTCTGTATGCCGTGGATGAACCACCTCTGGACGCAGGCGATCCGACGTTTGACGGCGACTTCGACAGCGCCGAGGCAAATCACCAGCTCATCGTGGAGGACGCCTCCGGAGCCCTTGAGGTGGGCAGGGGCACCGTGCAGTTCAGAGGCGGGCCGGAAGGCGGGACCGATACATCGTCGGACGACGTCGTCACGGTGCAGTACGTCTATGTAGCCGACGCCAACTGTTCTGTATTCGGCACCGCGATCGGCGGTCCGAGCTAGCGCAGATCGAAGCCGGCTCGAGAGGCACCGCTACCGGGATTCGAACCCGGGTTTCCGGACTGAGAATCCGGCGTCCTAGTCCCCTAGACGATAGCGGCGGGTAGGCGGGCGAGGATAGCAATGGCCACCCCGTTTGCCGCTTGAAATTGCGGGGTTGAGAGGTGCGGCTGGAGGGAGTCGAACCCCCACGTCCTTGCGGACACGGCGACCTGAACGCCGCGCGTCTACCAGTTCCGCCACAGCCGCATGCGGGCACCAAATCTAGCGGCTAGTTGGGCGATTCGGCGAAGGTGTTGGTGTAGGCTCGCCGCGTGGGGACGCCAAGGAAGGCGGTGGTCATCGGGGCGGCGGTGAGCGTGCTCGGCCTCTGCGTGGCCGGGATCGCGATTGCTGGACGGACCTGGCCGTGGCGGACTACAGCTCCGACGCGGTGAACGTGCTCATCGGAACCGGCACTGGGCGGTTCAAAGCCCCCAAGGCATTTCCCGCTGGCGAGTCCCCAGCGGAGGTCGCGCTCGGCGACTTCAATCACGACGGCAAGGACGACGTTGCGGTCACGAACAGTGGCACCGGGGGCCGTGTTGCCGTCCTTCCCCGCAAGGCAGGCGTGAACTTCGGGAGTCCCGTCAAGTATCCGGTCGGCTCGCAGCCCTACGGGCTCGCCGTCGGGCGCCTCAACGGTGACAAGCGACCCGACGTCGCGACGGCGAACTACACCGGCACGACCTCCGTGCTCCAGGGCAACTAGCTAACTTTGAGCGGCATGAAGGTGGGGCTCGTCCTCGGCGCCGGGGGAATCCAGGGCGGCGCCTGGCTCACCGGCGGACTCGACGCGCTCGCCGCCGAGACCGGCTGGGATCCCGCCTCGGCCGACTACGTCGTCGGCACCTCCGCGGGATCGATGATCGGCGGCCTGTGCGCATCCGGCGTCCCGCCCTGGTTCATGGTCGCCCACTCACGCGGCGAGACGTTCAACAGCGTCAGCGACGCCCGCGGGCGCCCGGCCGCGGAGTCGGACCGCTCCGCCGGCGCGGGCTTTCGCCTCGAGCGCGCGCTGCCTCCGATTGGCCCCGGATCGTGGCGTCTCGCGCTGCGCACGCTCACCAACCCCCGTCGCTACACGCCCGCGGCCGTCGCCACCGGCTGGTTGCCGCGCGGCATCTTCTCGGTCGACGGACTGAAGGACACGATCCGAAGCGTCGTGCCGTCCGGCTGGAGCGCGCATCCCAATCTCTGGATCGTCGCGTGCGACTACGAGACCGGCCGTCGCGTGCCCTTCGGCAGCTCCGACGCTCCGCCGGCCGACCTCGCCGACGCCGTCGCCGCCTCCTGCGCCATCCCGGGGATCTACCACCCGGTGACCATCCAAGGGCGCCGCTACGTCGACGGCGGCATCTACTCGACCTCGAACGCCGACATCCTCAAGGAGGAGGGCCTTGACCTCGTGATCTGCCTGAACCCCACCTCCACCCTGCACCCCATTCGCGCGATCAACCCTCGCGACGCGGTCAACCTGATCTTCCAGCGCGCCTCGGGGCGCCGCCTCGGGCACGAGACCAAGAAGCTCCGTGCCGCCGGAACCGAGGTCGTCCTGGTGCAGCCACTCCGCGAGGATCTCGAGGCGATGGGCCCGAACCTGATGCGCCGGGGCAACCGCAACAAGGTGATCGAGGTGGCGCGCCGCACCGTGGCCCGCCAGCTCGCGGCCCCGGGCAACCGCGAGCTGCTCGATGCTCTGCCTGCCGGACCGCCCGAGAAGGTCCGCCGCCCCGAGGGGCCGCCGTCCGAGTGGCCGCCGTTGATCGAACTCCAGCGCCCGCATGCCGCCTAGCGCTTGACCTCGAAGGGCTCTCCGACCAAATCCTCGCTGAGCGTCCACAGCCGGCGGCGTGCACCCGCGTCATATGCCTGCGGATCCGGGGCGGCCTCCTCCAGCTGATCGAAGTACCGTCCGCTCACGCCGTCCAGCTCCCGGTCGGCGACCAGGCGGGTGAGCGACTCCACCCCATCCGCGACGTCGCTCATGGTCCGCCCGAAGCTCCCTCGCACCATCTGGGTGTCCATCAGGGTGGCGGGGTGGAGCGCGTTCACGGTCAGCTCCGCCACGCCGCCCTCCTCGAGTCGCTCGGCCAGCTCGAGCGTGAACATGATCTGCGCCAGCTTGCTCTGGCGGTAGGCGAGAAAGCCGTCGTACTCGCGTTCCTCGGCCATCGGGTCGTCCAGGTCGACGGGCGCCTGGCCGATAGAGGCGACGTTCACGATCCGCGCGGGCGCGGAGCCGGCCAACAGCGGCAGGAGCTCGGCGGTCAGCAGGAAGTGCGAGAGGTAGTTGACCGCGAACGTCAGCTCGAACCCGTCCCGGCTCGTCTGGCGCCCGTCCATAACGGCCACCCCCGCGTTGTTCACCAGCACGTCGATGCGATCCACACACCGCTCGACGTCGCGCGCGAGCCATCGCACCCGTCCGAGCGACGACAGATCTGCCAGGAACCCCCGCACCCGAGCTCCGCGGCCCGCTCCGAGCCTCGCCAGCGCCCGCTCGAGCTTCTGCTCCGAGCGCCCGTGGACGAGCACCGCGGCCCCGCGCTTGGCGAGAGCCTCGGCCGTGGCCAAGCCGAGCCCGTCGGTCGATCCCGTGATCAGGACCGTCTGCTCGTCGAGGGGCCGCACCACCGGCAACGTAGCGGCTGCGAAGCTCTGGGGAGGATGCTGCGCCGGCTACTCATCCTCGCTCTGGTGCTGCTGGCACTCCTCGGGATCAGCCAGCTCGTGATCCCGGTGATCGTCGAGCACGCCGCCGAGGACAGGCTCACCGCGGCAGGCGGCAGCGCCGACGTGTCGATGTCGGCGTTCCCCGCAGCGCGCCTCCTGCTCGGCGACGGCCACCGGATCGCCATCACGGGAAGCGGCCTGGACCTCTCCTCCGAGACGGCCAGCGGCGATGTCTTCTCTCACCTCGACGGCTACGACGAGGTTGCGATCGATCTGGAGAGCTTTCGCGCCGGACCGTTCAAGCTTGCGAGGTTCGATCTCGGCCGAGAGGCGCCGGAGGCGCCGTATCACCTGGTCGTCCGAGGTCGCACGACCCCAACCGACCTCGCGTCATACGCCGCTGAACGGGCGGACCTGCCGGGCGGGCCGCTCCTCGGCTATCTGGGGAACCAGTTCCTGGAGAACGATGCGATCCCGATCCACCTGGACATGGAGCTGGAAAGCGAAGATGGCCGGGTCGTGGTCACCGGCGGAACCGGCACCGTTGCCGGGATCCCGACCGGCCCCCTCGCCGAGCTGATCACGGCCTTCGTCGCGGTGAAGATCTAGTGCCGCTCAGGCGGATGGATTCGACCCGGCGGCGGGCGCTGCCGCCGCGGCGTCACGGGCCTTGAAGTACTCCTCACCCTCGATGCCCACCTGCGGCAACCGCCGGAGGACGCGCGGCAGCCACCAGTTGCGCTTGCCCAGGAGCACCATGACCGAGGGCACGAGCACGCACCGGACGATCGAGGCGTCGATGGCGATTGCCGCCGCGAGACCCAGGCCGAACTCCTTCACCACCGGCTGGCCGTTCAGGATGAAGCTCGTGTAGACGGCCACCATGATCAGTGCCGCTGAGGTGATCACGCGAGCGCTGACCGCCAGCCCGTCGACGACCGCCTCATGATTGTCCCCCGACTGCTGGAAGTGCTCGCGCATGCGGCTGAGCAGGAACACCTGGTAGTCCATCGAGAGCCCGAACAGGATCGCGAACATCATCAACGGCACGTAGCTGACGATCGGGGTCGCCCCGCCATCGACCCCGAGCAGGCTCGCGCCGTGCCCCTCCTGGAACACGAAGGTGAGCACGCCGTAGGCCGCGCCAACCGACAGGAGGTTCATGAGCGCCGAGGTCAGCGGGACGACGATCGAGCGGAAGGCGATCAGGAGAAGGATCAGGCTCAGCGCGATCACGACGGCGATCACCAGTGCCAGCTTGTCGCCGATACGCGAGGCGAGGTCGATATACGAGGCGGTCTGGCCGCCGACGTAGGTGGTGAGCGTCGTCCCCTTGTCGGCCTTGGGAATCACCGTTTCGCGCAGGTCGTTCACGAGGTCGGTCGTCGCGTCCGCGGAGGGCGCGGTGGTCGGGACGACGCTGAACGACGCGGTGTTGCCGGACTTGTCGATGACGGCCGGCGACACGTCCTTGACGCCTTTGGTCTTGCCGATCTGGTTCTGAAGGCTGACGAGGCGCGGGTCACTCGCCGTCGTCTTCAGGAACTGCTCCTGCTGTGAGGCCTGTTTTTGCTTCTCGGTCGGGGGCTGGGACTTCACCTGCTGCTCGGCCTCCGACTGGGCCTCGTCCGGTGGGACGCCCTCCGCCTCGAGCTGGGCGGTCGCCTGCTGGACCGCCTGCTGCTCTTGCTGCTGCTCTTGCGACTGAACCTGGTTCAGCTTCTTCTGGTCGTTGTGGAAATGGTCGGAGCCGGAGTCGACCGCGATCAGAAGCGGGCCGTTGACGCCGGGCCCGAAACCCTCGCGCAGCAGGTCATACGACTGGCGAACGGTCGTCGACTTCGGCAGCTGGCCGTTGTTCTGCTGGCCGAGCTCGAGGTTGAGCACGGGAATCGCCAGCACGACCAGGATTGCGATGGCGATGAGCATCGCCGGGACCGGAACGCGCCCGATGAACCGCGCCCAGCGGGCCCAGCCGTGCGGCCGGTGGTCGTGTGGCGGGGGCTTGATGAAGGGCACCCGCAGCGAATCGATCCGCTTGCCCATGATCGCGAGCATGGCCGGGATCAGCGTGATCGCGGTGAGGA
>JBJMKM010000116.1:0-40734 GCA_045805825.1 Solirubrobacterales bacterium | reverse complement strand
AGGCGCCGATCCGCGCGGCGCCCGGCCGCGTCGAGAAGTACTCGTCGTCGGCAGCCGGCGGGAGCTTGTCGACCGGCCCGCGAATCCGCACCTGGCGATCGAGCTCGCGCCAGTAGAGAATGAGCGCGGCCCAGGGATGCGCCCGGAGCTGCCGCGCCTTGGCGGACCCCAGGTTGGTGAAGAACCGAAAGCCATCGGGATCGAACCCCTTCAGCAGGACCATCCGCGCGTCGGGCGAGCCGTCCTCGTCCACCGTCGCCAGCGCGATCGCGTCGTGGAGCGGCACCTCCTCCTCGGCGCGCTCGTACCACTCGCGGAACTGCTCGATCGGATCGTCCGCAAGCGCGGAGCGTTGAAGGGGCGGCATGTCCGGGCGGCGGGGCATCGGCCTCGCCAGGCTAACCGCGCTCTTTCTAGAATGAGCAGCTCGGGGCGATTAGCTCAGTCGGTCAGAGCGCCTCTCTGATAAGGAGGAGGTCCCTGGTTCGAGTCCAGGATCGCCCATCGCATCCGGCGACGGCCGATTCTGGCCTCTCACACCGTTCGCCCTCCCGGCTCACTCGAGTCCAGGATCGCCCATCGCATCGAGGTCGAGCCCGTGAATCCGGGGCCGGGAGCCAGCCTTCGCCAGCGCGACGGCGGAGGACTTGCCGATTCCGGAATCCGACCCGGTGACAATGGCGACACTCATCTGGCGGGCGAGTTCCCGACCAAGACGGAGGGAAACGCGGGCGAAGGAGAAGGCCTCACTCCATCCGCGATGGAGAAGCGGGATCGGAACCGTCGTTGCGGTTCCCGCGGGGAACCGGTGTCGGACTGCCGTGACCGGCGTAGCCAAACGTCCGCCAGATGTTCGCGACCAGCAGGAGGGTCATCAATCCCGCACTCACTACGCACCACTGGCAGATCGCGTCGATGACGAACAGCTCCACGTACGTGAGGTAGGCGCTGAAGCCGAATCCGACCAGCGCGAGGCCGAGGCCCACGATCCGGGCCGGGTCGCCCGGGGCGATGGCGGCCAACAACAGCGCCACGTACCCCGCAACTCCCAGCAGCTCGACCTCGATGCCGGCGAGGTGCGAATAGCGGCTGCTCGCGACGGTCTCGCAGCCGTGGCCGTCTGCCAGGCACGCTGGAGCGCCGCTCCCGGCATCGGCGATGGCGATGTACGTCGCGACTGCGATCCCACAAAGGGCGAGCGCAGCGGCGGCCGCTCTCAGGGTCCGCTCGCCGGGCACGGGAAGACCGTATCGGCGGCTACATCGCGACGATCACCTGGATCGTCGCCCTCGGGCCTTGCGCCGTTCATGAACGAGGGTTCGGATGACGCCGGCCAGCACGAGGATCGCCGGCAGCATGAATATGAGCAGCCAGTACCACTCCTCGCCGTGGGCGAGTGGGAGGTAGAGGTATGCGCTAGCCATCCGTTGGCGAGCCAGCGGCGCGTCGGGACGCCACGCGGCGCATGGCGTCGAGCGACTCCTCGAGCCAGTTCCGGAAGAAGCGCCGTCCGAGCGCGAGATCGAACGCCCGGTACTTGAGGCTCAGGGGCTCCATGCCGAATCTGGCGTCGACGAAGGTCCCCTGCTGCGCCTCGGTGAGGGTCCAGTGGACGAAGGTGCCGGTGTTGACGCATCGGATGAGCAGGTTTCGGCAGTCCTCCATCGAGTCCACCTGCAGCTTCATGTTGTCCTTGCCGACCGGGGTCTGGGTCACCTGGCGGTAGGTGCAGCCGGGCTCGAGGCCCTCGCATTGGACGGCGATAACCCGCGGCCACCACTCGGGATGGCGGTCGACGTCGGCGAGCAGCTCCCACACGACCTCGACCGGAGCCTCGATGTACGCCTGCTGACGAGCTTCCGACACGGTGAGACGATTATCGCGGTTGCAGCCGTTGCGCCAAATCCGCGCTCATGACGGTCCCGGACCCGTACCTATAATTGCCCGCAGGCCAGAGACGGCTCCGGAGACCACCTTGCAACAGATGCAGATCTACGGCGTGAGCTTCGACATGGTCGGCAAACAGCCGATCGTGCTCCTGAAGACGGTCGACGGCAACCGCTTTCTGCCGATCTGGATCGGTCATCCGGAGGCTGCGGCGATCCTCATGAAGCTGCAGGGGGCATCGACGCCGCGCCCCATGACGCACGATCTGCTGTCCGACCTCCTCGAGCAGCTCGATGCCAAGTGCGAGCGCGTCTCGGTGACTGAGCTGCGCGACAACACCTTCTACGCGTCGATCACGATCTCCGTGAACGGTTCCGAGATGGAAATCGACTCGCGGCCCTCGGACGCGATCGCGCTCGCCGTCCGCACCTCGGCGCCGATCTTCGCCGCAGACGACGTGATCGACGAGTCCTCGATCGAGTTCGAGCACGAGGTCGAGGACACCGAGGAGGTGGTGGAGAAGTTCAAGGACTTCCTCGACCAGGTCACGCCCGAGGACTTCGCCAAGGGCGAGGACTCCTGACCTCCCCGGTACCGCTCGGCTATCCGGCCATCGCCTCCAACATCGGGTGTGTGAGCCCGTACTTCTCGCAGATCTCCGGGACCGTCTCGGGCTTCATCTCGAGCCCGTAGCGCTCGTTGAGCTCCATGATCGCGTCGAGGTCCGGCTCCGGTTGCGCGACCAGATCTCCGAGCTCGTCGAAGAAGTGCTCGAAACCTCCCGGAGCGATGATCTCGAGGATCCGCGCCGGCTCGTCGCCGTCGTTCCAGAATGTGTGCCACTGCTCGCGAGGCTTGAAGACGAAGTCTCCCGCCTCGGCGTAAACCACGTCATCCCCCAGGATCGCTCCCATCCGGCCATCGACGACGTAGCTGTACTCGTCCTCGCGCGAGTGCTTGTGCAGCCCGACCGCGAGATGCTTCGGCGGCATCGGGTGCTCGACGAGCGAGAAGCCGCCCCCGGTCTCCTCGGTCCACGCCATCATGCGCGCGCCGATCGATCCGAGATCCACGTGCCTGCCGTCGGTTGGCCCGAGCTTGCGCGGCCCCTGCGAGCCGTCGAACCTGGTGAGTGTCTGCCTGTCAACCGTCATCCGTGAAGCTCCCTTCATTTCATTGAACGATCCCGTATCGCGAAACTACCACAGATCCGCTCCATCTGTCAATATTGGTTGAACAGGAATGTCCACCGAAGTCACATCGCAGGAGACTCGCCGTTACCGGAAGCGGCTGCGCGCGGAGCAGGAGCTGCGAACGCGCCAGGTCATTACCGAGGCGGCGATGAAGCTCCATAGCACTGTCGGGCCCGCTCACACGACGGTCAGCGCGGTCGCCGACGAGGCGGGCGTGCAGCGCGCAACGGTTTACCGGCATTTCCCGGACGAGGCGAGCCTCTTTCAGGCCTGCTCCAGCCACTACGCGGCGCTGCATCCGCCGCCGGACCCGAGGGGGTGGGCCGAGATCCGTGACCCCGATCAGCGACTCCGCCGCGGCCTGACCGACGTCTACCGCTGGTGGGAGGAGACCGAGGACATGATGACGCCGGTGCTCCGGGATGCTCCCCTGGTCGAGGGCATGGCACGTGCGGTCAAGGCGGGCCACGCCTACCTCGAAGAGGCACGTCGCAGTCTCATGCGCGGGCGGCCGGAGCGCGGGAAGGCACGCGACCGCGCCGCCGCTGCGCTCGGACACGCGCTCGCGTTCTCGACATGGCAGTCGCTCGTTCGCCAGCAGGGGCTGACTCTCACGGATTCGGTCGAGCTGATGACCGCCTTCGTCGAGTCCGCGGCCGCCCGTCGCTAGGGCGACCCAGCCGCGGGGACCTCCTGCCGCTCGAGCGCGAGCTCGACGATCCGGGAGACGAGCTCCTCGAAGCCGATGCCGGCCGCGTCGGCGGCCATGGGAAAGAGGCTGGTGTCAGTCAGGCCCGGGATGGCGTTGGCCTCCAGCACCGTCGGCTGCCCATCGGCGTCCAGCATCAAGTCGACGCGTGCGAATCCGGTGCATCCAAGCGCGTCGTAGGTCCGCGAGGCGGCATCGCGAACCGACGCGGCGACGTCATCCGGTACTTCGGCCGGGCACAGGTACTCGGTTCGCCCGATCTCGTAGCGCGCCTCGTAGTTGAAGCGGTCCTCCTCCTTGGGCCTGGCCTCGACGATCGGAAGGGGTTCGCCATCCAGGACCGAGACCGCGAGCTCCAGTCCGGGAACGTGGCGCTCGAGGAGGACCCGGTCGTCGTAGCTCAGAGCCGAGACGAGGGACTCCGGGACGTCCTCCCGCGAGGCCGCAAACCGCACGCCGAGCGACGATCCCTGCGCAGCCGGCTTCACCACCAGCGGGAACCCCAGCTGCGTCTCGATCTCCTCGAGCGCGTCCGCGGCGCCGAGCTCGCGGAACGCGGTCGAGTTGAACGCGACCCAGTCGGGTGTGGGAACGCCGGCCTCCCGGAGGAGATGCTTCGCCAACACCTTGTCCATGCAGCGGATGCATGCCGCAACGCGCGGCCCCGTGTACGGGACACCGAGGATCTCGAGCAGCTCCTGCGGCGTGCCGTCCTCGCCCCCCGGCCCGTGCAAGGCAATGAACGCGACGTCGGGGCCGCGTTCCTTGATCGTGCGTACCAGGCCCGAGTCGGCGTCGATCGGAATGACTTCCTGCCCCAGCGAAGCCAGCGCATCCTCGACCCGCGCCGCTGACCGCAGCGACACCTGGCGCTCGAGCGAGCTTCCTCCCTTCAGCACCGCGACCCGCACGAGCTCGCTAGTCCTCCCGCGGCGGGCGCAGCGGCACGACGTCCCCCGCGGGCCCCGAATCGATCGGCTCGGGGAGCCGGTGCTCGGCGGTGATCGTCTCGTAGAGCTCTACCTGATCGCTCACCACTGCGCCGATGCGCCTGACTCCCTCGCGGATCTCGTCCTCGCTCGAACCCGAAAAGTTCAGCCGCATCGAACTGGCTCCCCGGCGGCCGTCCACATATGCCGCAGCGCCGGGGACGAACGCGACGTTCTCACGCAGTGCCTTCGCGAGCAGATCGGAGGTGTCGATGTAGTCCGGGAGGGACGCCCAGACGAAGAGCCCGCCGCCCGGTCGCGTCCAGGTGGCCTGCGCGGGAAAGTGGCGCTCCAGGGCCTCCAGCATCGCGTTCCGGCGCGAGCGGTAGATCTGGCGCAGACTGTCGATGTAGGCCCGCCACCGGCCCTCGGCGAAGTACTCGAGGGCGAAGTACTGGGACAGCGTCGATGTGCAGAGATCGGTCGCCTGCTTGCCGAGCGCGATCTTCTCCATCACCGGAGGCGGTGCCACGGCCCAGCCGATGCGGATCCCGGGTGAGAGAATCTTGGAGAGAGTGCCCACGTAGACCACGTAGTCGCCGCCATCCAGTTGGTAGAGGGGCGGCTGGGGATCGCCCTCGTATCGCAGCAGCCCATACGGGTTGTCCTCGACGACGAGGATCTCCCGACTCCGCGCGAGCTCGACCAAGTGCCGCCGCCGCTCGAGCGACAACGTGACGCCGGCCGGGTTCTGAAAGCTCGGCACGGAATAGATGAACTTCGGCTTCCGCCCAGCGGCGTCGAGCCGCTCGCAGAGCGCCTCGAGCTCATCCATGCGCATGCCGTCGTCGTCCACCGCGACCTGATGCGTGTCAGCCTCGTACGAGCAGAACACGGGAACCGCTCCCGGATAGGTGGGCGCCTCGCAGATCACGACGTCGCCGGGGTCGACCAGCGTCTTCGCGATGAGATCGAGCGCCTGCTGCCCGCCCGTCGTGACGATGATGTCGTCGGGATCGGGGGACATGCCCTCCGCCTCCATCACCATGCGGAGCGCCGCCTTCGTCTCCTCAAACCCCTCCGTCGGTCCGTACTGAAGTGCCTCAGCGGCGGACTCCTGAGCGATTCGGGTCATCTGCGCCGCGAACGTCGCGGGCGGGAACGTCGACGTGTCCGGCAGACCGCCCGCGAGCGAGATCACCTCGGGCCGCGCCGTGATCGCCATCAGGTCCCGCATGGCGGAGGAGCGCATGACCCGGGTCCGCTGGGCGAAGAGTTCGGCGTAGCGCTCGAGGTCGCGCGCCGTCTGGTGCGCGCGGCGATGCGCAGGCGAGGTGGACGGGGGGCCGGCCTGCCGACCCTGGGGTTCGGGCATCGGTGAAGTGTGCCCGAGAAGGCGACCGCACGGCATGGTGGGTGAACCGGCGCCCGATGCGCCGTGCATGGCTAAATTGACGAGCGTGAGGGTCCGGGTAGGGGCGACGGTGATTTTTGCCTGCGCCGCGGCGCTGGCGCCGGCGAGTGCTGCCTGGGCCGGCAAGGGCTCCCTGTACCACGGACCCGCGCCCAAGCCGGGGCCCTCGATCCTCTATCGCAAGCCCGCGAAGTCGCCGCAGCTCGCCAACCACGGCCTATGGCACGCGAAGCCGATCCTGGTCTCCGGCTCGAGCGCCTATCGCCGCGGCGAGTTCCTGTACCAGGACTTCCTCTACGACGACCATGGCGCCAAGGGGCGCTCACGGGACCCAAACGATCCGCGCAGCTCAGGGGACTCGTTCTCGATGCCCAACGGGACCTACACGTATCCGACCAAGAAGGCCTACGCCGGCAACGCCGCGGACCTCGTCGAGCTTCGCGTCAAGCCCCGGCGGCGCTCGACCGCATTCCGGATCACGTTGAACACGATGAAGCAGCCGTCGCTCGTCGGTACGACGATCGCGATCGGAAGCTCGAAGCAGGCGCAGCCGTTCCCCCACGGAGCCAACGCGAGTGCCCCGGCGCGATTCTTCCTCACCGTGCACGGTGGGCACGCGGACCTCGTGCGAGCGGGATCCGGGAAGGCGGTGCGGCCTGCCCCGCAGGTGCAGGTCAGCAAGCGCCGGCGCCAGATTCAGGTGCTGGTGCCGCACCGGGCCTGGAATCCGCACGGCGACACGGTGCGGCTGGCGGCCGGAGTGGGGCTCTGGGACACCTCGGCGCACAAGTACCTCATTCCTCAGGCAGCCTCCGATGGGACCCATCCGGGCGGCGCGGCGGGACTCGGCAATCCAACCGCCTTCTTCAACGTCGCCTTCCGGTTCGACGAGCCATGGCAGCATCCCTATCCACCGGCCACGGTGTTCTCCGACCCGGCGTGGTGGCGCGACCGCGAGCAGGGCAACGCACTCGCGGCCGGAGACCTCTCGCCGTTCTTCGCGAAGGTGGACTTCCGCAAGCTCCGCCACCACGTCACTGACAACATGCGCGGCCAGCGCGGCGGAATCCCCCGGAGCGGCCCGATGGACAGGATCCTGGCGAGCCACTTCGAGACCAAGCAGGGTGTCGACTACTCGAAGACATGCGGCGAGCCGACCGACTGCCAGGGCGAGCTGCGCGGGCGGCTGCAGCCGTACGCGATCTACGTTCCGAAGTCCCCGCGACCTGCGCACGGGTACGGGATGACCCTGCTCCTTCACTCGCTCGGCGCGAACTACAACCAGTTCTCCGATTCGCGCAACCAGTCTCAGCTTGGGGAGCGTGGACCCGGCTCCATCGTCATCACCCCGGCCGGGCGTGGGCCGGACGCCTGGTATTACGGGCACGGGGGTGCAGACACGTTCGAGGTCTGGGCCGACGTGGCGCGGCGCTACCGCCTGAATCCGGCGTGGACGGCGATCTCCGGGTACTCGATGGGCGGATACGGCACCTACAAGTTCGCGACGCAGTACCCAGATCTGTTCGCCCGGGCAAACCCCGTGGTCGGCCCACCAGGTCTCGGCATCTGGGTGCCGCCGGCACCGCCGCAGCCGGGAGGGCCCGAGAGCAATACCAACCGCATGCTCGCATCGGTGCGCCATGTCCCGTTCCTCATCTGGGATGGGACCGAGGATGAGCTCGTGCCGGTTCGCGGCGCGGTGAAGCAGGCACAGACCTTCGACGACCTCGACTACCGGTACGTGTTCGATCTGTTCACGAACGCAGATCACTTCGCACTGGCGACGAACGACCAGTACGCGCCCGCCGCGAAGTTCCTGGGTAACCACCGGGTGAAGCGAAATCCCGCACACATCACCTACGTCGTGAATCCAACGATGGACTTTCCGAAGGCGGGGACGGTTGCCGACCATGCTTACTGGCTCTCGGGGCTGAAGCTCCGCAAGACCGGCGGTGAGGCGCCGCTCGGAAACGTCAACGCGCGCTCCGAGGCATTCGGCGCCGGGGAGCCGCCGAGCAGCCAGACGCAGCACAGCGCCGGGGTGCTCACGGGCGGCAACTCGCCGCCGATGCCCTACGTCGAGCAGTCGAAGAGGTGGGGCAAGGCTCCGCGCAAGGCCCGCCGCAATCTCCTGCGCCTGAATGCGCGAAACCTCTCGCAAGTGGTGGTCCACCCGCGCCGCGCCAAGCTCGGGTGCAACGCGGCCTTGCGGGTCACGACCGATGGCCCGCTCGAGGTGCGGCTGGCCGGTTGCCACCGTACCGAGCGCTTTCGCTGATCCAAGGCCCGCTCGGGTGATGTCACGGCGAAGCGGCTCGAACGCGATGCTCTAGCCTCTTTCCGCTCATGAGCCTCTTCCTTGCCATCTGCCAGGGGACCGGGCTCGCGATCGCTGCTGGAACGTTCGCCGGCGCCTCCGGGCGCCGGGATGCGATCGGCGTGCTGCTCGCGATCGCCGCGGCCGCTGGCGGTGCTGTCCTGTTCGCCGTCTCGATGCACAACCGGGACCACTCCGCCATCGTTGGCGTCCCGCTGGGGATCATCCTCGCCGTGATCGCGTACGGCATCGTGAGCTCGGTCGTGGCCGGGGCGCAGGCGCGCGTGCGAGGCGCATCGTCGATCGGGTTGATCGTCGCGGCCACCGCGCTCGTCCTGGCCGTGATCACCGCGTTCGTGTGGGAGCCGTTCGGGCTTCTGCTGCTCCTCCTGCTTCTGTGGCTGGCGTCCGCGCGGCAGCGTCGGGCGCAGCGAAAGTACGAAGGGCTGCGCTCGCTTCGGTGAGCGGGGCTCCCGCGGCCGTCACACTCCAAGCAATGTCCGATCCGCGAAAGCTCTGCCTGATCGTCGTCGACTCGCTTCGCACGGACATGCTCCTGCGGACCGTCGCCGACGACCTCGCGCCGAACTTCGGCGCTCTGCTCCAGCGCGGCACGCTCATCGGCGACTGCGTCTCCGCCTTCCCGTCGGTGACTCCGGTTGCCTGCTCGGAGATCGCCACCGGCGCCGGCTCCGACCGCCACCACATCAGCGGCATGAACTGGTACCACCGCGCCGAGCAGCGGTACGTGGAGTACGGATCGTCTTGGGAGGCGACGCGGGCCTTTGGGCTCTTCCGCACCCTCTACGACACCGTCTACAACATGAACATGGCGCACCTCTCCCACGAGGTGGAGACGGTGTTCGAGCGGTTGGGGGATGCGGGGGTGCGCACGGCGTGCACCCCGTTCTTGATCTACCGCGGCCGGCGCCGGCACGAGCTCAGCCTCGAGGGGCTCATGAGACGCGTCGCGGTGGCGGCGGACTTCCGGCATGCGGTCTGGGGACCGGACGAGCTTTTCTACGGAGACCTCTACGCGTCGCGAAGGACGCCGTGCAAGCCGACGCTCCGGCCGGGGACACGGGATGCGTATTCGGGGTGCGTTTCCCGGGAGCTGATCGACGACGACGGCTACGACTTCCTTCTCTTCTCTCTCCCGGACAACGATCACCACACGCACACACACGGAATCGCGGCGATGCACGATTCCATCGCCCATGCCGATCACAGCTTCGGCGAGCTCGTCGACGCGGCCGGCGGCATCGACTCCTTCTGCGAGTCGCACTCGGTGATCCTCATGGCCGACCACGCGCAGACCGACGTCCACCGCGAGGTTCCTCTGGCCGCCGCGCTCGGCGCCGAGTGGCACGTGCTGGCGCCCAACAGCGAGCGGCCCGAACTGGCCCAGCTCGCCGTCAGCCCCACGGGGAGAGCGGCCGGGATCTATGCCCTGACCGAGGGCCGGCGGCGCGGGCGGATGCTGGATCGCGTCCTCGCGCGATTGCGCGACCTGGAGGGAATCGACCTGATCGCGCGCCTCGAGGCGGGCAACGGGCGTGTACCGGAGGCGGTGGTGGAACGGGGCGGCGTCGAGCTTCGCTTCCAGCCCGGCTCGCATGAGACGGACCGCCGCGGCGGACGCTGGAGCCTTGATGGAGATCCTGGTGTACTCCATCTCGAGCACAGGGAGGGGCGCTTGACGAGCGCCGAGTACCCCGATGCCCTCTCGCGGCTGTGGTCGGCGCTGAGCGCCCCGCACGCCGGGGACGTGATCGTCTCCCTTACGACCGGATACGAGTGCGTGGATTGGGGCGGCACGAGCCACGTCGGTGGTGGAAGCCACGGATCCCTGGCAGGGGGCGACTCGCTGGGGCCACTCCTGCTCTGCGGCCTGGAGCCCGGCACCGCCGAGCTTAGGGAGCAGTGGACTCTGCGGGACGTCGCCGATTTGGTCACCGGCCACTTCGGCGTCGGCGCCGGCCCAGAGGTTCGGGTAGCCAGCATGGCGGAGGCGACGCGATGACAGCGGATGGACACTCAGGCCAGGCCCTCAAGCCGCGCCGGAAGGTCGAACAGACGCCTCCCGTGAGCCGGAGCGCGCGGGCGCGCGATGCCAGCGCCCGCGCCGCCGACTGGACCTGGGCGCTCATCCGCCGTATCCATCTCGGCACTAGAGAGCCCGAGAACTGGGTGCAGCTCTTCAAGTTCGGAGTCGTTGGCGTTACCGGCTACGTCGTCAACCTGATCGTCTTCGCACTGCTCACCCAGGAACTCGACATGTACCACCTGCTCGCGGCCGTCGCGTCCTTCGGCGTCGCGGTCACCAACAACTTCCTCTGGAACCGGCACTGGACCTTTCAGGCCACCGAGGGCCATGCGGGCTTTCAGGCGATTCGCTTCTTTGCGGTAAGCGTGCTGGCCCTCGGCGTCAATCTTCTCTTCCTGTACCTCCTGGTCGACGTCGGCTCGGCCCCCGAGCTGCCATCACAGGCCGTCGCGGTCGCGCTCGCGATGCCGTTCAACTTCCTCGGCAACAAGCTGTGGACGTTCGGGCTCGACCGCCGCTGACGCTTTCCGTGCGCCGTAGCGCGATCGCGCCGGCGCTGGCGGCGGCCGCGGTTCTACTCATCGCGCTCTCGAGTCCCGCCGTCGCCCAGACCACGCCGGCGGCCGGCTCCACCCCGGGGTCGAGGGCGGGCTCATCCGTGCCGGCCGGCGGGGAGACCGAGGAGCCCACCACCAACCTCACGGAGTCGCGAGCGATACACATCGCGCGGGGCGACCCGCAGGTGGCGGTCGAGCGCCAGCGCTACGGCCCCCTCGATCCAACCGCGGAATCGAAGCCGGGGACGTGGCAGGTGGACTTCTATGCGGATGGCGTCGAGCGAGTCCAGGTGGTGGTCGACGACGCCACCGGGCAGATCAAGGAGACCTGGACGGGCTACCAGATCGCCTGGCAGATGGCGCGCGGCTACCCGGGCCAGTTCGGCCACAAGCTCAACGCGCCGTACGTCTGGATCCCGCTTGCGCTGATCTTCCTCCTCGGCCTCGTGGACTTCCGCCGCAAGTCGCGCATGGTCCACCTGGATCTACTGGTCCTGCTGTCGTTTGGGATCTCCGAGATCTACTTCAACGACGGGAACATCGGCCTCAGCGTGCCGCTCGCCTATCCGCCGCTCCTCTATCTGCTGGCACGGATGATCTGGGTGGGCTTTCGCGGGGCGGGGGAGGGGCTTCGGCCGTCCGCGCCAACCGCCTGGCTCGCGATCGGCGGGGCATTCCTGCTGGGCTTTCGCATCGCCCTCAACATCGCCGACTCGGGCGTTATCGACGTCGGCTATGCGGGGGTGATCGGAGCCGACCACCTCACCCACGGCCAGACGATCTGGAACAACTTCCCCGACGACAACAGCTTCGGGGACACATACGGCCCGTTCAATTACTTCGCGTACGTCCCGTTCGAGCTCGTGCTTCCATGGAGCGGGCAGTGGGACAACCTGCCAGCGGCGCACGCGGCGGCGCTCTTCTTCGACCTCGCGACGGCGGGCGGCCTGTTCATGCTCGGCCGGCGTCTTCGCCCCGGCCCGGATGGCGCCCGGCTCGGCGTGATCCTCGGCTTCGCCTGGGCCGCCTATCCCTTCACGGACTACGCGCTTCAGTCGAACTCCAACGACGCATTGGTCGCGGCGCTCCTTGTCTGGGCGCTCGTGTTGTTTGCCTCGCCGGTCTGGCGTGCCGCGGTGCTCGGGCTCTCGGTAGCGACGAAGTTCGCGCCGCTGCCGCTCGCGCCACTGTTCGCGGCGGGTCAGACCGGCCTCTTATCCAGCTCGCCCGATACCCCGACCCTGCGCCGGCGGCTGCGTCCCGTGGCGGTGTTCACGGCGGCATTCGCGATCGTGATCGGGCTCATGCTGATCCTCCCCGCCGTCGATCCCGGACTCAGCACGTTCTACGAGCGCACGATCAAGAGCCAGATCGACCGCACCTCGCCCTTCAGCGTGTGGGGCCAGGACCCCTCGCTCGAATGGCTGCAGACGGCGGTCAAGATCTTCGCGGTCGGGCTCGCGCTACTGGTCGCGTTCCTGCCGCGCCGCCGGTCGCTGCCTCAGGTCGCCGCGCTGGCGGCAGCGGTCGTGATCGCGGTGGAGCTCACCGCCGACCACTGGTTCTATCTCTACATCCCCTGGTTCTTCGCCCTGGCGCTTGCGGGGCTGACGGCGGCGACCAGTCCATCGAGCTCCGAGACGGTGGCCGAGAGCTCGGTGGCCAGCGCGCCCGGCATCCGCCGGGAGAAGATTCCGGCAAGCGCGCGGTAGTAGGCGAGCACCTCGTCGCGCTCGGCGTTGAACCGCTCCCAGAGCGCCTCCCCGAGGTCGCGGTAGTCGACCACGATCGTCCGCACGTTGTGGAGCTTGTCCGCGAGCGAGACGTGAAGCGCGGCCTCGCTCGCCTCCTCGAGATGCTCGAGGTAGGCGCGCTTGCGTTCCCGCCATGGCGGTTTTGGATCGCCCATGCTGTCGCTGCAGGACTCCACGATCTCCGCGACCGGGTCGCCGAACTCCGTTCGGATTCGCCCCAGGATTTCGCGGCCGCCCTGGTCCTCGGCGGCGTCGTGCAGGAGTGCGGCGATCGCCTCGTCTTCCGAGGCGCCGGTCTCGATCACAATCGAGGTGACGCCCAATAGGTGCCCGAAGTACGGGACGCCGGATCCCTTCCGTGTCTGCCCGGCGTGAAGCTCGAAGGCCAGATTCAGGGCTCGCGTGAAGCGCTCGCCCAGCGGTGGGGTCGTTGGGGCGCCGATCGCCCGATGCTAGTTCGCGGGCGCCATCGCCGGAGGCAGTTCGGGGAGCGCCGCGCCGGTTGCCATCTCCGCGTACCGGACCAGGATCGCCTCAGCGGCCGCGCTATCGATGGCCGGGTGGGCGATGACGACCTGGAGCCCCAGCCCATCCTCCAGCCCCACAATCCCGCGCGCGATCGTCAGGGCGTCGGCCGCGAGCTCGAAGTCGCCGCTGCGCGCGCCCGAGTCGAGGATCGACTCGTACAGGACCGCCTGCCGGTCGAAGTACGAGGCGCTCAAGATCCCGAACGCGGGGCTCGCTCCGGTGAAGGCGTCCAGCTCGTACAGGATCCGGCTGTCGGTGTCGTCCGGGCCGGAGGGAACGCCCAGGTGGATCGCCAGACGGAGCTGCTCAACGGCGCCGTCGAGCCGCCGTACCGCGGCCGCCCGCCGCTCGGTGAAGCGCTCGATCGCGCCCCGGGAGACCTCGATCAAAAGCTCGTCGAGGCTTGGGTAGTAGTAGAGGACGGAGCTCGGAGCAAGACCGGCCCGGTCGGCGACGTCCTTGACACGTACGCCCACCGCGCCCCGCTCGAGCAGCACCTCGCGCGCCGCCCGCGCAAGTTGCCCGCGCCGCTCGCCCTGGTTCTTGCGTCGCATTGTTCGAATGGTATTCGGGCTTGGCGACGCTCCTTGTGTCGGGGGCGCGACCTGGATTGCTCGCACCAGACGCGGTACCGGCTCGGCGCGGGTCATCGCCGCGCGTCCAGGCTTCCTCGCTGCCATGCGTCAGCGCCCTCAGATGGGCTACGCGCCGGCGCCGCGTCGTGTGTCCGCGTCTTGTGTATTCTTCGAACAACGTTCGAAGAATGATTCGCCGAACGACACGATCCGGAGAGCGGCGCGCGGGGGTCTCGCGCGTGCGCCTGACCGCCGCGGTGGCCGGCGCGCTTTGCGTGGGAGTCCTCGGGGTGGGCTGCGGCGGCTCGGGCGGGATCTCTGGCAGCGGGCAGTCGGGCGAGCAGGTCGATGCGTCCGGCCCCGTTGAGGGCAAGCTCACGATCTCGCAGTGGCCGCTCTACATCGACCCGGGAAAGAACGGGACGCAGAGGGAGTTCGAGGCGAAGACCGGTGTCCAGGTCGACTACATCGAGGACATCAACGACAACAACGAGTTCTTCGGCAAGCTCCAGCCGCAGCTGGCGAAGGGCGAGTCGGGGGGGCGCGACCTGATCACGCTCAGCGACTGGCTCGCCAAGCAGATGTACGACTCGGGCTACATCCAGAAGCTCGACTACTCGAAGCTGCCGAACGTCAAGAAGAACCTGATCCCGCAGCTGCGCCACCCGGCGGCTGATCCCAACCGCGAATACACGGTGCCGTGGCAGAGCGGGATGACCGGGCTGATCGTCAACACAGATCTGGCGCCTGACGTCGACTCGATCTGCGACCTGTTCGATCCGAAGTACAAGGGCAAGGTGGACATGCTCACCGAGCTCCGGGACTCCGTGCCAATGACGCTGAAGTGCATGGGCATCGACCCGGATCACGCGACCACGGATCAATGGCTTTCGGGCGTCGACAAGATCAAGGAGGCCGCCGACTCCGGGCAGATCCGCCGGTTCACCGGCAACGACTACATCCGCGACCTCAGTTCCGGCGACGTCGATTTCGTGCTCGGCTGGTCGGGCGACGCCATCCAGCTTCAGGCCGACGATCCGGCGATCCAGTTCGTCATGCCCAAGGAGGGATGCATGCTGTGGTCGACCAGCATGGAGATCCCGACCGGGGCGCCCAATCCAGCCGCGGCTGAGGCGTGGATCAACTTCGTGTACGACCCGCAGGTTCAGGCCGACATCGCCGAGTACGTCAACTACGTGACGCCCGTCAAGGGGGTCAAGGAGATTCTCGCGAAGCGCGATCCGCAGCTCGCCAAGAGCAAGCTCATCTTCCCGACTGAGTCGTACACGAAGAACTGCACCTTTGAGCCCGTGTTGGACGGCGAGCAGGGACGTGAGGTCACGCAGGCCTTCAACGCCGTGGTCAACGGCTGATCGAGTGCGCCCCCTCTCGATCGCTGCGCTGCAGACCTCGCCCGCCCCGCGGAACCCCGAAGCGACCCTGGGGACCCTGGCGGCGCGCCTTCCGGCTGTCAAAGCAGCTGCGCCGCACGTTCAGCTCGTGTTGCTCCCCGAGCTCCATCTGTCGGCGACGCCGCCGATCCTCGACGAGCACTCGGGCTATGCGGACGAGGTCGCGGTCACGATTCCCGGCCCCATCACCGAATCACTCGGACACCTCGCTCGCGAGACGGGCGTCTGGCTCGTTCCCGGCTCGCTGTACGAGCGCGGGGAGGATGGCCGGGTCCACAACACGGCACTAGCGTTCGCTCCCGACGGCGAGCTCGTGGCGCGATACCGCAAGGTCTTCCCCTGGCAGCCTCACGAGACCTCCGCGCCTGGCGGCGAGTTCGTCGTCTTCGACATGGCGGACGTGGGCAGGGTGGGGCTAGCGATCTGTTACGACGGCAGCTTTCCGGAGACGTTTCGCCAGCTCGCGTGGCTGGGCGCCGAGGTGGTCCTGCAGGTCAACCTCACCGCCACCAGCGATCGCGAGCAGGAACTCGTCATGGCGCGCGCGAACGCGATTTTCAATCAGCTCTACGTCGTGTCCCTGAACGCCTCCGAGCCGGCAGGTGTCGGTCGCAGCGTGATCGTCGACCCCGAGGGGTTGGTTCGGCTCTCGGCCGGGAATGGCGAGGAGCTCCTTACGGACGTACTGGACCTCGACGCGGTCGACAGGGTCCGGCGTTTCGGGACAGCCGGGGTCTCCAGGATGTGGGAGCAGGTAACGCGCGCTGGGCCCGGGATCGCCTTCCCGATGTACGGGGGATCGGTCCCGGACCCGATCGCGACGCCAAACGACTGACGGCCGCCCGAGGGCGGCCGTCGTCACGCTGGAACGCCGACCCTTCTCAGCGATCCGGATCGAGGCGTCCAGCGCGCCGGTGGTCCTTGCCGGCGCCGACGAGCTCACGTTCCGCGTGCCTCGCGCGCTCCTCGGCCTCGGCGTGCTCGCGCTGCGCGCGCGCCCGCTGCTCGGCCGCCACGGCCTGTTCCTTCTTCGCGTGCGTCTCGCGCGCGACCGCGCGGTCGCGAACCTCGCGCGCCTGAACGCGGCGCTTCTCCTGACGTCGCGGCCTGGTGACGATGGCCGCCACGATCAGCGCCAGGATCACGACGCCTGCAACGATGGCGATGATGGCAATCGTGCTCACGTGTCTCTCCTCCTCGGTGTGAAACAGCCCTCCGTGCCGTAAACGGCTACCCGGCACCCGGCGAGAGAACCGGCGTCACTCGCGCTCAGATGTGTCAGCTGACCCTGGCCGAGCGGCCAATAGCGGGTGACTAGGGGGCTGGGACCAGAACCTGCTCAATCGCGTCCGCGAGCCCGTCGTCGCGGATTCCCACCACGACGCCGTTTATCCAGACGTCCTCGTCCGCGGTATCGAACTTCACGGGCATCTGGGTCCGAAAGGCCTCGAGCGCCTGCTCGCGCCTCACGCCGATGACGCCGGCGCGCGACCCGGTCATGCCCACGTCGCAGATGAACGCGGTGCCGCCCGGCAGGACCCTCGCGTCGGCCGTCGGCACGTGGGTGTGCGTTCCCAGCACCGCGGCAACGCGGCCATCGAGGTGCCAGCCCATCGCGACCTTCTCGCTCGTGACCTCGGCGTGGAAGTCGACGACGATGGCGTCGGCATCCCGCGCCACCCGGTCCACTATCGAGTCCACCTCGGGGAAGGGGGACCGCCCGGTGCGTAGCTGAACGGAGCCGCTCAGGTTGATCACTGCGACGCGACGATCCCCCGCCGAGACGATGGTGTGTCCGCGCCCCGGATTCGAGGCCATGTAGTTGGCCGGGCGGATCACCCGATCGGTCCGGTCGAGGTACTCGTACACCTGCTTGTGGCGGTAGACGTGATTACCCGTGGTGATCACGTCAACTCCGATGTCGAACAGCTCCTCGGCGGTCTTCTGGGTGATGCCGAGCCCGCCTGCCATGTTCTCCCCGTTTGCGATCACCAGGTCGGGCGCGTGCTGCTCCCGCAGGTCGGGCATGACGCTCGCAAGGCCGGCTCGGCCAGGGCGGCCGACGATGTCGCCGATGAAGAGGACGCGCAGAGGCACCAGCAGAGGAGCCTATTCGGGCGGACTTGCCTGCTCTCGCGGCGGACCGGATGAGCTCAGATAGCGCGGGTGCGATGCCCGGACGCGACCTCGAGTTCGCGCCGGATGAGGTCGGCGAGATCCTCGGACGTGTCGCCTCCGCTGCTCGGCCAGCTGGCGGCGACGGCCAGGTACAAACGGTCCGGATCGTCGCCGTCGCAATCGGCCGTCAGCGCGCCGCTGGATCCACGGAACGGGCGGGAGGGAAGCCAGGCGCTCAACACCCATCCTTGACCGATCAACAGCTGGACCGGCTTGAGGACGGAGACCACCGGCTCGGCTTGGGATCCGTCGGCGGCAGCCTGAAGGTGCCGCACGAGAAAGCCGGCCGTCATCCGGATCTGGGTGGACCCGTAGCTGCCGGCCGCCGGGAAACGCCGTGGCGTGGCGAGATCGCGCGCCATGCGCTGAGTGAGCATTCCGTCGCAGACGCGGTTCAAGGCACCGAGGGCGCGAGCGGTGTGGAGCTCGGCATGATGGACGTCCACCCAGCGGACGCCGGGTGCGTCCTCGAGGTCGGCGAGGGACGTCCAGCTCGGCTCCATGCCCGGCACCCACGCGCTCGCGCGGCGCACGAGCCCAGAGCGCGAGCGCTGGATCGAGTCCGTGCCGCGCCCGTTTGGAGTTCCTGCCGAGATCAAACGATGGTCCTTCCTGCCCGTAATCCCATTAAACCCGCAGCGCCGCCGAAGTAGTGGTGGCCGCTCCGCTGAAATTCGCAGGGTCGGCTGTCCGAACCGTCCTACGAGCTGGTGCTCGCGGTCCGGCTGCACCGCCCGGGCCGAGGTGGCGGGTCCACTAGCTTTCCCGGCGTGATCGGGCAGGAGGTAGGCGGCGCTGTCGTCATCGAGTCGCGCGGGCTCGCCAAGGCCTTTGGAGACCGCCAAGCCCTCCGCGGCGTGAGCTTTGGCGCCCGCCGCGGCGAGCTGCTCGCGGTCATCGGCCCGAACGGCGCGGGCAAGACCACCTTGCTCTCGATCCTGGCAGGAATCCAGAAGCCCGATTCGGGCACGATCAGCCGCCCGCCCGGGGAGGTCGGCTGGGTGCCGCAGCAGGCGGCTCTCTACCGCAGGCTCACGGTGGCTGAGAACCTGCGCCTGTTCGCGCGCCTCGAAAAGGTCGCCGACCCCGACGCGGCGGTGGAGGAGATGCTTGGGCAGACGGCCCTGGGCGACCGGCGTGATGATCAGGCGGGGACTCTCTCGGGCGGCAACCAGCAGCGGATCAACATCGCGATCGGGCTCCTCGCGCGGCCCGCGGTGTTGCTGCTCGACGAACCCAGCGCCGGCCTGGACCCCCGTCAGCGCGAGCGTCTCTGGGAGTTCGTCCTGGCGCTCGCGGGCGGCGGGACCACCGTCATCTTCTCGACGCACGACCTCGCTGAAGCGGAGCGCTATGGGCGCCGCCTGCTCGTGCTCGCGGACGGGGAGAACCTGTTCGACGGCACGGCCCCCGCGCTCCACGCGGCCGTACCCGAGTCGGGGGCGCGGGACTTCGAGCAGGCATTCGTGGCGTTCCTGCGCGAGCGGGGCCATTAGGGGGCACCACTAATGCGCTGGCTGTTCGTCAAAGACCTCCAGATCATGCGCCGGTCGCCGCTCCTCACCGCGATCCTCGTCATCTATCCGATCGTGATCGCCGTCCTGATCGGGTTCGCCCTCTCCCGCGGGCCCGCAAAGCCACAGGTGGCGTTCGTCAACGAGATCCCGGAGGGGACACCCCTGGTGATCGGTGGCCGTCAGCTCGACATCACCGGTGCGCGCGGCGAGCTCTGCTCGCGAATCGACTGCATCGACGTGTCCGGCGAGGACGAGGCCAGGCGGATGGTCGCGTCGGGCGACGTGCTCGCCGCGCTGATTCTGCCGAAGGACTTCATCACCGACATCGAGTCGCTCGCCTCGCTCACGCCGTCTCAGCCCACCGTGCGGGTCCTGGTCAACGAGGAGGATCCCATCAAGGCGGGCCTCGTCAACGACCGCATCGACGCGCTGATCACCCAGGCGAACCTGAGGCTGTCGACGAAGGTGACGCGGCTCGCCGCCAACTACCTGACGCTGCTGCTGCGCGGCGGTCAGCTGAACCTCCTCGGCCAGACCCTCAATGTGCTGGGCCTCCAGAACACGCAGAGCATCCTGGAGGCGATCGAGCCCGAGCTCCCGAAGGACAGCCCGTTCGCCGGGGCGCTCGACCGCGTGATCACGTTCGCGAGGCTCGCCCGCGAGAACCTGGACCTCGCGAAGCCTCTGCTGTCGTCGATTGCGCACCCGATCGAGGTCAACAAGGAGGTGGTCTCCGGCTCACCGCCCAGCCTCGACGCGTTCGCGATCGCCGTCGCGGCCACGGTGACGCTGATGTTCGCGACCGTGCTGCTCGTGGCCGGCTCGCTGGCGCTGGAGCGGGAGGAGAACGCCTTCACCCGGCTCACGCGCGGACTGGTGTCCAAGTGGGCGCTTCTCGCGGAGAAGATCGCGCTCGGCATCGCGCTCTCGATCGTCGTCACGCTCCTGATGCTCGCCGGGCTCTCGCTCTTCGTGGACATCGACTGGGGCCGTTTCCCGCTGATCCTCGCCGCGATCGTCGCCGGCGGTGCGGCCTTCGCCGCGTTCGGCGCAGCGATCGGGGGAGCGGCGAGGGAGGTCCGGGCGAGCTCGCTTCTCGCGTTCATGATCTCGCTGCCGATCGCCTTCATCTCACTCATCGAGTCGGGCACCGTGAGCCCTGCGCTGTACGACGTGATCAAGGTGGTTCGGGCGATCTTCCCGTTCGGCGCCGCGCTTGACGCCATCTCCCGCGCCCTCGACGCGGGCGGGCCGGCGCTGGGCCTGCCGATCCTGCACCTGGCGGTTCTGGCCGCCGCGTACGGCGTCCTCGCCCGGATCGCGATCCGCCGCTTCGCCTGAGTCCGAACCGCGCAGTGGCATGGCGACTCCTAGAATCAGTCACGTGAGCTTTCCCGCCACCCGCATGCGGCGCATGCGGCGCACGAAGGCGCTTCGCGACCTGGTGCGCGAGACAGAGCTCTCGCCTCACCACCTGGTCCAGCCGCTGTTCGTCGTCGCGGGCGAGGGCGTGCGCGAGGAGGTCACGTCGATGCCAGGTGTCGAGCGGCTTTCGATCTCGGAGGTTGTCGCCGAGGCGACCGAGCTACAGACCGCCGGCATCGAGGCCGTGACTCTGTTCGGGATCCCGAGCGGCAAGGACGAGGCCGGGTCCGGGGCGTACGACCCGGAGGGCGTGGTACAGCTTGCCACCCGGGCGCTCAAGGAGACGCATCCGGATCTGGTCGTGATCGCCGACGTCTGCCTGTGCGAGTACACGTCCCACGGGCACTGCGGCATCGTCCGCGACGGCGACGTCGACAACGACCTGACGCTCGAGCTCCTCGCCAAGACCGCGATCTCGCTGGCCGATGCCGGGGTCGACGCGGTCGCGCCCAGCGACATGATGGACGGCCGCGTCGGGGCGATTCGCGCGCAGCTCGACGAGGAGGGGCACGCGAACGTTCCGATCATCGCGTACAGCGCGAAGTACGCATCCGCCTTCTACGGCCCCTTCCGCGAGGCGGCCGAATCCACGCCGGAGTTCGGCGATCGTCGCGGGTACCAGATGGATCCGGCCAACGTCCTCGAGGGCGTCCGGGAGGCGGAGCTGGACCTCGCCGAGGGCGCCGACGTCCTGATGGTGAAGCCCGCGACGCCGTATCTCGACGTGATCCGGCGCGTGAAGGAGGCGACCGGCGCGCCGGTTGCCGCATTCCACGTTTCGGGCGAGTACGCGATGCTCAAGGCGGCCGCCGAGAACGGCTGGATCGACGAGGAGCGCGCTGTACTCGAGACGCTGACGGCGATTCGCCGGGCGGGTGCGGACCTCGTGTTCACCTATTACGCCAAGGACGCCGCGGCTTGGCTGTGACCCCGGCGGGCGCTGCCGCGGGCCCGCGTCCGAAGGTCCGATCGCGCAAGGGCGGCGCGGCCGTGCCGCTCGACGACGCCGACAAGCGCCTCATGAACGCGCTGCAGTCGAAGTTTCCGCTGGATCCGGAGCCCTTCACGGTGGTCGCGCGCGAGCTCGAGATGCCGGAGGACGACGTGAAGTCCCGAACTCAACGCCTTCTGCGCGAGCGGATCATCCGCGAGATCACCCCGATCTTCGATACGCGGGCGCTCGGCTACTCGTCGATGCTCGTCGCCGCCAAGGTCGACTCGGAGAATCCACACCGCGCCGCCCGGATCATCAACGCGCATCCCGGCGTCTCCCACAACTACCTGCGGACCCACGAGTTCAACCTGTGGTTCACGATCGCGACCCCGCCCGATTCCAAGCTCGGGCTGGAGGGCACGCTGGAGGTGCTTCAGCGCGAGACCGGTGCCGAGTCCATCCGCCAGCTCCCCACCCTCACGCTCTTCAAGATCAACATGAACCTGGAGATGGAGCAGGGAACCGACGCGCTCGCCGCGGCCATTGACGTGGCGCCACCGCGAGAGCTCGAGGCGCAGCCGTACGACGAGGTCGACGTTGCCGTGATCCGGGCGCTCCAGGGACCGATGGAGGTCGCCGACCGCCCCTACGACGCGGCGGCCGCCGAGGTCGGCATGACGACCGAGGCCTTCCTCGACCACCTCGGGGCAATGGTCGATCGCAAGATCCTGCGGCGGGTCGCCGCGATCCTGTACCACCGGCGCGCAGGCTTCTCCGCCAACGGTATGGGCGTCTGGCGTGTGCCGGAGGACCAGGTACTGGAGGTTGGCCGGCGGATGGCCGCCGTCCGCGGGATCTCCCACTGCTACCAGCGGCCGACCTATGCCGACTGGCCCTACTCGGTGTTCACCATGGCGCACGGCCGGTCCAAGGACGAGTGCGACGCGATCCTCGACTCGATCGCCGACGACCACGGCCTTCATGGCGAGGATCGGGCGGTCCTCTACTCGTCGACGGAGTTCAAGAAGATCCGCCTGCACTACTTCACCGAGGACTACGCGGCGTGGGAGCGCGAACACGCAAGTGTCTGAAGCCGCCCTGGCGGAGTGGTAGAAGGCAAGTAGGGCGGCGGATTCGAGCGAATTGGCGCTAGGCGTCTCCTACTTGCCAAACCAACACTTGAACACACCCAACTCCGAGGCCCTATACGCACGAGCACTCACCCTGATGCCCGGTGGCGTGAACTCGCCCGTGCGCGCCATGCGCTCGATCGGACGTGAGCTACCCGTCTTCATCGAGCGTGGGGAGGGGTCGGAGCTCGTCGACGTCGACGGGAACCGCTACCTCGACTGGGTCTGCTCCTGGGGCCCACTGATCCTCGGCCACGCCCATCCCGCCGTTGTTGCGGCGGTCCGGGATGCGGCCGAGCGGGGAACCAGCTACGGCGCGCCGACCGAGAGCGAGGTCGATCTGGCCGCCGAGGTGGTCGATCGCTTCGCGTCGGTGGAGATGGTCCGGATGGTGAGCTCCGGAACCGAGGCGACGATGAGCGCCGTTCGGCTCGCCCGGGCGGTGACGGGCCGCGACACCATCGTCAAGTTCGCCGGCGCCTATCACGGCCACGTGGACGGCCTCCTTGCCCAGGGAGGCTCGGGACTGGCGACGCAGGGAATCCCCGCGAGCCCGGGCGTGACTCGCGCGCAGGCCGCGGAGACGGTGGTGGTGCCGTGGAACGACCCGGAGGCCGTGGCGGCCGCCGCAGCCGAGCATGCACCGGCGGCCATCCTCGCCGAGCCGGTGCCCGCGAACATGGGCGTCGTGGCGCCCGACGACGGCTTCCTCGAGTCGATTCGCAAGTGCGCGGACGGTGCGGGCGCGCTGCTGATCCTGGACGAGGTCATCACCGGGTTTCGGGTGGCGCGCGGCGGCGCGCAGGAGCTCTACGGGGTGGACGCCGATCTCGTGATCATGGGGAAGGTCCTGGGCGGCGGGCTGCCCGCAGCCGCATACGGAGGCCGGCGGGAGCTGATGGAGCGTGTGGCGCCTGCCGGAGACGTCTACCAGGCGGGAACGCTGTCGGGCAACCCGCTCGCGATGGCGGCAGGGCTCGCGACCCTCCGTGAGCTCGACGGTGCCGCCTACCACCGGATTGGCGAGCTCACGAACCGCCTGGCAAGCGGCCTGCGCGACGCGGCCGGCGATCGGCCGGTCCAGGTTGCGTCCGTACCCGGCCTCGTGACGCCCTTCTTCAGCGACCGGCCGGTTCGCAGCTTCGCCGACGCCTCCGCGTGCGACCTCGACGCCTATGGGCGGTTCTGCCGCGCTCTGCTCGGCCGCGGGGTCTATCCGCCGGCGTCGCAGTTCGAGGGCTGGTTCGTCTCGCTTGCGCACGACGAGGCGGCGATCGACCGCACGGTCGAGGCCGCCGCAGAGGCGTTCGCCGCCGCCAGCACGTGAACGACCCCGTGGTCGCGCCGCAGTCGGATCTGGTCCCCCCGCCGTCGAGCGGCCGGATCTTCGAGCACGAGCTTGTGCCGGGGCTCGCCGACGCAACTGCGTCCGGCCGGGTGCGCCTCGACGCCATCGCCCGTTGGCTCCAGGACGTGGCCTATGCGGACATTGTCGACGCCGGACTCGCCGACCGCGGGGCCTGGGTGGTGCGCCGGACCCGTCTTCGCGTGGAGTCCTTTCCGCGATTCGCGGAGCCCGCATCGGTTCGCACCTTCTGCAGCGCCGTGGGGCGGATCGCCGCAGAACGTCGAACCAGCATCTCCGGTGGCGGGACCGCCGTCGAGGCCGTGGCCATCTGGATCCACGTGGACACCCAGAGCCTTCGCCCGCTGAGGCTCGGCGAGGCTTTCCAGGAGGTCTACGGGGAGAGCGCGGGCGACCGCAAGGCGGATTTCAGGCTGCGTCACCCGGAGCCTCCCCAGGATGTTCAGCAGGAGCCATGGCGATTCCGGGCAGCCGACCTCGACGTCGCCGGGCATGTCAACAACGCGGCGTACTGGGGGCCGGTGGAGGAGGCGTTCTGGCGGACCGAGGAACCAGCCTCCGCCGACCTGGAGATCGAGTACCGCGATCCCGCCCAGCCGGGGGACGCCGCAGTCGCCACGGCCGGCTCTGTGATGTGGATCACGGATCCGCTCGGAGCGGTCCACGCGTCGATCGCTGGGCTTCCTGGCGGATAATCTCGCGCCGTGCCTTCGCCCACCGAGGCCCTGAACGAGCTGGCCAGCCGCCTGCGTGCCGAGAAGTCGGTGATCTCGCCGCATGTGAGCGACCCCGACGGGCAGACGCCGTCGCTGGGGATGCTCGTCGCCGAGGGACCCCGCGCCGCGGAGGCGCCGACGGAGTACGCCATCTTGTTCGAGTCGATTCGCGAGGGCTATCTGCTGCACTACGCCAGGCCGCGCGTCGTGAACGGGGCGGATGAGGACCTGGCGCTCCTCGCAGGCGACTACCTCTATGCGCGCGGCCTGGAGCGCCTGGCCGGCCTGGGTGACCTGGAGGCGGTGCGTGAGCTCTCCGACCTGATCTCGCTGGTGGCGCAACTCCACGCCGGCACGGACGGCGTCGCCGCGGTCGATGACGGCGCGCCCGCGCTGTGGCTGGCGTCCGCGATCACCGTCGCGGCGGGCGCCCCGGCTGGGCATGGCGACGCCAAGGCCGCGCTCCGGGAGGGCAACCCGGAGGCGGCGGCCAGGCTGTGGGACGGCGCCGCCGCCACGGCCGCCCAGGCGGGCCTGGGCGAGCGGCTGGGCGCCGCAGCCGAGTCGATAGGCTTTCGGCCGCCTTCCTAAGACGTGAGCGCTGGGTGCGAACCAAGGAAATGGATCTGGGCGTAGCGCGAGTTTCATCGGAGCCTGAAATTGGCTGACGCCGCCGACAAGACGAACGGCCGGACCGGCGAGGCGTTGCCGCAGCCGGACCCAGCGGGCTACTTCGAGGGCGAATCGATGAGCCGCAGGCGCGCCCTGACGGTGGCGGGCCAGGCGGTCGGCGGCCTGGCCGGCGCGATCATCGTGCTCCCGGCGGTTGGTTTCGCGCTCGCTCCGATCTTCAAGAAGCCCGACGAGCTCTGGGAGAGCGTAGGTCCCACGAGCCGGTTCACGGCCGACACCTACAAGCCTGTGGTCTTCACGCTGGTCGAGGGAATCGGCGAGGCGGGCAAGACCACCGCGTTCGTCCGCCAGGGGTCGCCGAAATACGGCGAGAAGTCCTCGGACTACGTCGCCATCTCCACCCGCTGCGCACATCTCGGCTGCCCGGTGAACTTCGTCGCCGCGGCCAAGAGCTTCGTCTGCCCGTGCCACGGTGGCGTCTACGACTTCGAGGGCAAGGTGCTGGGGGGACCCCCGGTGCGCCCGCTCGACCGCTTCCAGACGCGCGTCGTGAAGGATCAGGTACAGATCGGCCCCCGCTACAGCGTCACGTCCCAGCTCGAACCGGTGCGCTACCGCGATCCGGGGGAGTACACCGGCGGGATCTGGAACTACATTTATCCGCCGCGGCCGGACACGCCGCCGGCACCGTAGGAAGCCACGATGAAGATCCCCGACGCCCTCATTCCTCCACCTCTCAAGAAGCCCCACAGGCCGGGTGAAGAGGCGGGCCCGAACGGCGGCGATCCACTCGCGCCCCTGAAGGAGGCTCCGGCCGACCTCGTCGGCTGGCTTGACGAGCGCACCGGTGGGGGGAGCTTTCTAACCGGGCTGCTGTACCGCAAGGTCCCGAAGGGAACCAACTGGTTCTACACGCTGGGATCGGCCACCCTCTTCGCGTTCACCGTCCAGGCGGTGACAGGCGTGTTCCTGGCGATGTTCTACGACCCCTCGCCCACGCAGGCCTACGCCTCGGTCACCCACCTCACCAACGACGTGTTCCTCGGCGAGTTCGTCCGCGGGATGCACAAGTGGGGCGCCAGCGTGATGATCATCCTGATCTACCTCCATATGGCGCGGACGTTCGTCTTCGGCGCCTACAAGTACCCGCGTGAGCTCAACTGGATCATCGGGGTGACGCTCCTGATCCTGACCATGGTGATGGGCTTCACCGGGTACCTGCTGCCCTTCGATCAGCGCTCCTTCTGGGCCACCGTGGTGGGCGTGAACATCAACGGCACCGGCCCGTTCGTAGGCCCATACCTCAGCGACTTCCTGCGCGCCGGCGCGGAGTTCGGCCCCGCGACGCTCTCGCGGTTCTACGCCATCCACATGCTGCTCGTTCCCGGGCTCATCATCGCCCTCATCGGGGCTCACCTGTATCTCGTGGTCAAGCTCGGCACGACCGCCCCGCCGTGGCTGCGTCCCAAGCGCACCAAGGCCACCGTTCGGGAGGAGCGCGTATGAACCGCGCGGAGAAGGAGGCCTACCTCCGCGACTACGAGCTGCTGAAGAAGCAGGGAAAGCCCTTCTTCCCGTACGCAGTGATGAAGGACTCGACGATGGCGCTCATCGTGGTCCTCGTGATCGTGCTGCTCTCGATCATGCTCGGCGCGGAGCAGGGGCCGAAGGCCGACCCGACCACGACCACCTACACGCCGCGACCCGACTGGTACTTCTTCTTCCTGTTCGAGGTTCTCCGGGTGCTGAAGCCTCCGTACCTCGTCCCGCTGGCGACGATCGGGATTCCGACCATCGCCATGGTCCTCCTGTTCCTCCTGCCGTTCTATGACCGCGGACCGGAGCGTCGCCCGGAACGGCGGCCCATAGCCATGACCGCGATGGGCATGACGATCGTGGTCATGGCGTACCTGACCTACGCGGGCGCCAACGCGGGACCGCCAACCGAACTCGATATGAAGGTCCCCGCTCGATACGAGGCCGGTGCGGAGGTGGTCACGCAGTCCGCGTGCCTTGCCTGTCACAAGATCGGGGACAGCGGAAACGGGGCGCTCGCGCCCGATCTGACGCACATCGGATCCAGAATCCCCCGCGAGGCGATCCTGCGGTCGCTGGTCGCCGGCCCGAGCATCATGCCCTCCTTCAAGAGCCTCGGCCAAGAAAAGTTGAACCAGGTCGCCGACTTCCTCTCGTACCTGAAGTAGCCAGACTGCAACGCTGACGCCCCTTCAGCAGCGGTCATGGCCACCACCCACACGTCATTTCCCAATCGCGAATCCGGCGACTTCGCCGCGCAGGTGCGCGGCATGTTCGACCGCATCGCCGGCGTGTACGACCTCATGAACACGGCGATGACCGCCGGAATGCACCACCGCTGGCGCGAGCGCGCCGCCGACATGGCCGAGCTCGAGCCTGGGCAATCGGCGCTGGACGTCTGCTGCGGTACCGGCGACCTCGCCCTGGAGCTGACACGTCGGGTCAGGCCGAAGGGAACCGTCGTCGGCTGCGACTTCTCCGAGCGGATGCTCGATCTCGCGCGGGCCAAGGCCGAGCGTCGCCGCATCGCCGGCGTTCGCTTCGAGTGGGCGGACGTGCTGGAGCTTCCCTATCCCGACGGCTCCTTCGACGCGGCGACGATCGGATTCGGCGCCAGGAATCTCGCCGATCTGGATCGCGGACTTGCCGAGCTCAGGCGGGTCGTGCGGCCCGGTGGGCGCCTGGTGATCCTCGAGATCACTCAGCCCACCCGCCCTCCGCTCTCGGGCTTCTTTTCGCTGTGGTTCGACCGGATCGTGCCCCTTCTGGGCACTTTCGCGGGCGATCGCAGCGCCTATACCTACCTTCCCGAGTCCGTCAAGCGGTTCCCATCGCCATCCGGCCTCGCGGAGCGGATCGGGAAGGCGGGATTTCCCCGCGTCCGTTACCTCGTGCTCGCGGGCGGCATCATCACGATCCACGCGGGCCTCGCAGGCACTTGAGGGCACGTCAGGCTGGGATCCGCGAGCATGAGTGACATGGGAGGAGCTAGGTGAATCGCACAGCGGTGCCGCCGCCGGTCACGATGGTTCTCGACGCCGCGGACGCGTGGCTTCCGACCCGTATGGAGGCGGTCGAGGAGCGCCTTCGCCGGCTGGTCGAGGGACATGGCGATGCCTTGTCCGCAGACGCGAGCGCGACGCTCGCCGCGGGCGGCAAGCGCCTTCGGCCCATGCTGGTGCTGCTGTGTGCCGGTCCGGGAGCCGGCGAAGCGGCCATCCGGGCGGCTGCTGCGATCGAGCTCGTCCACATGGCGACACTGGTCCACGACGACGTCCTCGACGCGGCGCCGCTGCGGCGCGGCAGGCCTACCGTGGTCGCGCGCTCCGGACGCGAGCGGGCGCTTGCCGTCGGCGACCTGCTCTTCTCGCGGGCGTTCGCCGAGCTCGGGCAGGACGGCAGCGAGCGGCAGGTCGAGTTGCTCTCCGGCGCCTCGGTCGCGCTGGCCCTCGGCGAGCTGGCCCAGCGCCGCGATGCCTTCGATATCTCGATCTCCGCCGAGCGCTACCTGGAGCGCTGCCGGCTGAAGACGGCGCGCCTGTTCGAATGCGCCTGCCTGATCGGCCGCGCCGGCAAGGGCGGTGAGCTGGCGGCGAATTCGGCGGAGCCCGACCTCTCGCTGGAGCGGGCGCTCGAGACGTTCGGCCGCGAGATCGGGCTCGCGTTCCAGCTGCTCGACGACGTCCTCGACGTCACCGGCCCGCCGGAGCGCACCGGCAAGGCGCGCGGAACCGACCTCCTCGACGGGACCGTGACGCTCCCGCTGATCCTGGCTCGGGAGGAGGACCGCTCGCTTGCCAAGATCGATCTGCGGGAGCTGGACGCCGCGGGAGCCGAGGAGATCTGCGACCGGGTGGCCGCAACGGGGGCGCTCGATGCGGTGCGCTCCGACGCGCGGGCGCGCGTGGAGACCGCCAAGCGGGCCCTCGCCACCTCGGGCCTGCGACCCGAACAGCGTCAGTTGCTCGAGCTGGTCGCCGACGGCGTGGTCGAGCGGTACTCGTAGCGCGCCGGGCGCTCTAGAAATCTTCCGGAAGGATCTGGTCGCCGTTCAGGGCGTTCACGAACCGGTCGATCTGGTCCTCCATGTTGGCGCGGACCAGGATGTTGAGGTCCTCGAGCACAGCCTCCGTGCCGTGATCGAGTGCCTCGTCGAGCCGGTCGACCATCTCCTGGCTATAGCGCCCGCCACCGTTCCACTCGCATTCGGGGCACCGGAGGGCGACGTGCCACTGCCGGTCGCTGGCGGGGGCCCAGTCCGTGGGATAGACCAGGTCGGAACCGCACTCGGGACAGACGTGAAGATCGCCACGACGGCGGCGCTGACCAGTGGTGATCCGAGTCTCGAAGACACTCGGCTCCAGCCCGCGATCGACGTCGCTCCCCTTGGCTGTCTCCCTGTCTGCCACTACGCAAGCTGTATCGGCGTCACCACCCAGATCCTTTAGGTGGCGACCCGCATCAACGAGCGGGATAGGCGCTGGATGCGGACTACTCGTTGTCGGGGAAGTTGAGGTAGTAGCGCGAGGGAGTCGGTCCGCGCTGCCCCTGATACTTCGAGCCGGTCTTATCGCTCCCGTATGGATGCTCCGCCGGGCTGCTCATGCGCAGGAACGAGATCTGCCCGATCTTCATCCCGGGATAGATCGCAATCGGCAGGTTCGCGACGTTGGAGAGCTCGAGGGTCAGGTGCCCGTCCCATCCAGCGTCGACGAATCCCGCCGTTGAGTGAATGAGCAGGCCGAGCCGGCCGAGCGAGCTCTTGCCTTCCAATCTCGCGACCAAGTCGTCGCCGAGGGCGACGCGCTCCCGGGTCGATCCCAGCACGAACTCGCCCGGGTGCAGGATGAATGCCTTCCCGTCGTCCACCTCGACCATCTCGGTCAGATCGTCCTGCGGCTGCTTCGGGTCGATGAAGGGCGTCGTGTCGTTGCGGAACACGCGAAAGAAACGATCAACATGGAGGTCGACCGATGACGGCTGAATGGCGTCGTCGGCCAGCGGCTCGATGACGATGCCGCCGGCCTCGAGCTCGGCGCGAATCGTCTTATCCGACAGGATCATGCGCGGCAGCGTATCTCCGGCCGAGGCGGGCCCACCGGGCGCCCGAATGTCATAGCCCTGCCAACTTGCGGCCAATTCCGTTGCCGGGGAGTCCGCGCGAGTACCATGCGTCGGGATGCCAAACGTTGGACCACTCGAGTTGGTCGTCGTCCTCATCATCGCCCTGGTGATCTTCGGGCCGAAGCGCCTGCCGGAGCTGGGGCGCTCGATGGGCAAGGGCATCCGCGAGTTCAGGGGTTCTCTATCCGGCAAGGACGATGACGACGACGAAAAGCCGTCGAAGCCGGCGGAGATCGAGGGCGCGCAGGATGCCGGTGAGCCCGTCGAGGGCGAGGTCGTAACCCACCGGAACCCGTAGGCCGTGGCCCGTTTCAGGGCGGCGAAGTTCGACGAGCAGATGACGCTCGTCGAGCATCTGGACGAGCTACGCAACCGGATCATCGTCTCGGCGGCGGTGTTGGTCGTCGCGTGCGGCCTGTGCTTCTGGCAGAGCGACCTGCTGCTGGACGTCGCGAACAAGCCCCTCCCGGCCTCGATCAACGGTCATCCGCTGAAGCCCATCACCTTCGGCGTGGCGGAGCCGTTCATGAGCACCCTGAAGATCTCGATCTACGCGGGCATCGTCATCGCGCTGCCGGTACTGCTCTACCAGCTCTACGCGTTCTTCCTTCCCGCGCTCAAGCCGAGCGAGAAGCGGGCGATCATTCCGTTCCTGTTCCTCGTGCCGGCGCTCTTCATCGCGGGCGTCGTCTTCGGATATTTCGTGGTCGCCCCGGGCGCCACCAAGTTCCTCCTGAACTTCAACGAGAACCAGTTCAACATCCAGGTCCGCGCGCAGGACTACTACGGGTTCCTGATCACCATCCTGCTCGCCATGGGCTTCATCTTCCAGATCCCGATGGGGATCGTCGCGGTGACTCGACTCGGGATCGCGACGCCGAAGCAGATCGCGAAGAACCGGCGCTACGCGTACCTGATCCTGGCGGTCATCGCGATGCTCCTGCCGGGAACCGATCCGGTCACGATGCTGATCGAGCTCGCGCCGCTTCTGCTGTTGTTCGAGTTCTCGCTGATCCTGGCGCGAATCATGGCCCCCTCCAAGGAGGGCGCCACTCCGGGCGAGCCCGAGCCCCCGGGTACGCCGGCCGGCTAGGCGTGACGGGACTCCCTGCAAGCTAGGCTGACCGACGTGCTTTTCGATCTTCGTGGCAAGCGAAAGCGGGTGGTGCAGGTCTCCTACGCCGCCCTGGCGTTCCTGTTCCTACTCGGCTTCATCGGTTTCGGGATCGGCGTCGGCGGCGGCCCCGGCGGCATCTTCGACGCGATCGGCCTGACTGACAGCAGCAATACCAGTTCGGGGTCGTCGCAGTTCCAGGACGAGGTCGACGCGGCGCAGGAGAAGCTCGCGAAGAACCCGGACGACACGGCCGCCCTGCTGAAGCTCGCCGAGAACGAGTACCTCCTGGGCAAGGAGGGCGTCACGCAGGATCAGACGACGCAGCAGATCTCGATCAGCAATGAGGCGCACACCGACTTCGGGCAAGCCGCCGACGCATGGAGCAAGTACCTGAAGGTCAACAAGGGGAAGCCGGATGCCTCCGTCGCCCGCGAGATGGTCTACGTCTACGCCTTCCTGAACGACGCGGACGGCGCAATCGAGGCGCAGCGCATCGTCGCCGAGGATCAGCCGGACTCGAATACCTACGGCACGCTCGCGCAGTTCCAGTACCTGTCGGGCGACATTGCGGCCGGCGATGAGAGCAGCAAGAAGGCAGTGTCCCTGGCCACGGGGGCGCAGCGCAAGGCGGTTCAGCAGCAGCTCGACCAGCTTCGCAAACAGGGCCTTCAGGTCCAAGAGCAGCTGAAGAAGGCGAAGAAGCAGTCCGGCGGCAAGACGACCCCCGGACCCAACCCTCTGCAGACACCAGTCGGCGGTGCCGCGGGGACGCCCGCGCCGGTCGCGCCGTAGTCGCTTCGACGCCGCCGGGGGCCGCGAAACGCTCGCTACCATCGTCGCCCCGGGCCGTTAGCTCAATTGGTAGAGCAGGGGCCTCTTAAGCCCAAGGTTGAAGGTTCGAGTCCTTCACGGCCCATCCTCCTCCTCGCGCCGGCTTTCGATTCCGATGGTTGGCCCCCGCTAGGGTGGCGCGGGCCGCGGGATGAGCTACATCGACAACACCTGGGTCGCCTACGCCTTCGACGAGCCGGTTGCACCCGAAGCGATCGACCGCGCGCTGGAGCGGGTGCGAGCGCATTACGCCGAGCTCTACGCCGACCCCTTGATGGGCGAGTCGCGCACGTCGCCCGCAGTTGGCATGGCCCTGTGGCGTCGGAATGACCCGCGCCTTCGCTGGCCGTGCTGGACCGAGGGGGGCGGCACAGCCGTCGCATCGACGAACGCCGTCACGGGCTACGAGCGGGTGGTCGGTGAGGTCGACCCCGCCCGGGCGCCGCTGGAGCTCGGGCGCGCACTGGCCGCAGATTCGGAGCGCCTGGCCGACCTGAACCCGCCGTTCGTGCTGGCCGCGTTCGACTCGGATGCCGGGCGACTGGTGATCGTCAACGACTTCCTCGCGACCGCGCGGTTCTACGAGCTGCGCACGCCTTCGGGATGGGTGTGGTCCAACCGGCTGGGCGCACTGCCCCTGTTCGCGGGCGCCGCACCGGACCTCGATTCCGACGGCTGGGCCATCCACGCCGCGGCCGGCTGGTTCCTCGGAGCTTCGACACCCATCCGTGGTGCGGTCAAGGTGCGGCCGGGGTCGGCGATCACGGTCCACGCGGGACCCTCGGGAGCCACGGTTCGCCACGCCGAGACGAGCGCAGTGGAGCGGCTTGTCGGTCCGCGGCGCTCGTCGCTGGCGGATCAGGCGCACGCGGCTGCGGAGCAGTCGGTGGGGCTGGCGAGCTCCATCGGCGAGGTGTGGGACGTCGCGCCGACGATCAACCTCTCGGGCGGGCGTGACTCGCGGATCTCGGCAGCGGGGGCGATCGCCGCCGGACTCGAAGCGAAGTTCCGCACTATGGACATCGAGCCGGGCGAGGTCGAGGCGGCGCGCCAGCTGCTCGAGGCGGCGCCGGGGTCGCTGGAGCTGGACGTGCTGGAGATGGAGTCCGGCGAGCCGGACGATTCCCTTCCCGAGCGAATCGGCGCGATCCATCTCGTCCACGACGGTCTGGCGAACCCGATGGGAGGGCAGGGTGCACTGGAGCTCCCACAGCGCGGGTTCGTCTCGCCGCTCGTGACCGGCCACGGCGGTGAGCTCGGGCATGGCTTCTATTACGACGCCGCGAGGCTGCGTCGCGAGCTGTGGCCGGCGACGCGGAAGCGAGTCCTCCGCCGCCTCGAGCGATCGGGTCGCCAGCGGCACAACTCCGCCCGGGAGGACGCCTACGCGCTCTACCTCGCGGAGGTCGATCGGACGCTGGACGAGGGCCGGGCGCATGGTGTGCGCGGCGCCAGCCTGCTCGACTACTACTACCTGGCCGAGCGCTTACCGCATCGCGCGGGGCTGGGCTCGCGCAACGACCGCTTCTCAGCCTGCGTGACGCCGGGCTTCGTCCGTGGGTCCTTCGATCTGAGCCCGCGCCAGCGGACGCGTGCAGCACTTCATCGCGCTGTGCTCGACGAGCTCATGCCCGCCTGGACCGCCATCCCGTTCTTCCACGGCGGTGGCGGCCGCATGCGCCCGATGAGGCGGGCGCGGATCTGGGAGCGCCCGCGTCACTCGCGCGACATGGAGGAGATGCTGGCGAGCCCGGACCTCTGGAGCGACGTATTCGAGCCGGACCGCATCCAGGGGATGTGGCGTGAGGCCAAGGCGGGGGAGGGCCACTCGCACTACGAGGCCGCGTTCATGAGGATCGCGTGGCGCGTCTGCTTCGCTCAGCACGCTCGGCGCCTTGCGGAACTCGCGTTAGCCTCGGCGGGCCACGGGTAGCCGGACGACGATGCGTTACTTCTACGGCGCGGCGCACGAGCAATTCCCGCCCGATGACCTCCTGCGGCAGGCCACCGAGGCCGCCGAGGCGGGGTTCGACGGCATCGGCTGCAGCGACCACCTCCAGCCCTGGTGGGAGCCCGGTGAGTCGGGTCAGGCCTGGGTTTGGCTCGGCGCGGTGGGACAGGCCACGCAGGGAGTGGCGATCGGCACCGCGGTGACACCGCCGGGGCCGCGCTACCACCCCGTGCTAATCGCCCAGGCGTGGGCGACGCTCGAGCGGATGTTTCCGGGGCGGCCGTTCCTGGGCTTCGGATCGGGAGAGTCGCTGAACGAGTCGCCGCTCGGCGCCGAGTGGCCCTCGGTCTCCGATCAGGTCGACCGGATGGATGAGGCGCTCGAGATCATCAACGCCCTTTGGACAGGAGAGCGCCTCACCCGCGACGGCCGGTTCTTCAGCGCCGACGGCGCCTACCTGCACACCAATGCCGAGCGCCGCCCGCCGATCTACGTGTCGGCGTTCGGGCCCCGAGCGGCGGAAGTCGCGGCGCGCCACGGCGACGGGCTGTGGACGCTCGCGGATCCGGATCTGGCCCCGGACGTCATCGACGCCTACCGCTCCGCCTGCGACGACGCCGGCAAGGAAGCGGGCGAGATCGTCCTCCAGGTCCAGTTCTCCTGGGCGCCGGACGACGAAGCGGCGCTGGAGGGCGCTCGCGTCTGGAAGGGCGCGCAGCCGGACGAGTTCTATACCGACGACTGGCACGACCCGAAGGCGATGTACGAACACGGCGAAAAGCAGGTGAGCGACGAGGAGTTCAAGGACGCGCTCATCATCTCCTCGGATGCGGAGGTGCACGCGGACCGCATCCGGGAGATCGAGAAGCTCGGGGCGACGACTCTCGCTCTGATGAACTGCTCGGGCGCGGACCCTCACGGCGCGATCGACTTCTACGCGGAGCAGGTGCTGCCGGCGCTCAAGTCCGTTCGCGCCTAGCGCCAGCCCAACACCCCAGCACCTTTTGGGGTTTTGGGGACGCTATAGCGTCCCCAATCCACCAAAACCTTGGCGGAGGCGGGATTCGACGCCGCGAAGGAAGACCGCAACGTCCGCGGCATCGATTGCGGCCTCGTGGGTACGGGCCGTCAGCGCCTGAGCCACCAGGTCCTCCGGGGCCAGATTCTTCTCAACGGCCCATCGCCCCGCCGCCGGCTTCGACGCCCACAGCTCATCCTCGGCGAAGCGCAGTGCGCGGCACGCGTTGAGCACGGCATCGCTCGGCTCGGCTGTGTGTTCGCGGTGCCAGCGGAGCGACTCAATGAGGACCGGCGTCAGCTCCTCGAGCGGGATGGGTGCGAACACCTCACCTGCTGGCGGCCCGAACAGAGCGACCCCGGCCTGGGACAGGATGCTCCGGTCGATCGCGAACCAGTGGCCTCCGACATCGCCCGGGTCGCCACTCCGTTGCGCCGAGAGCGGTGACGACGCGCCCGAGTTGAGATTCAGCTCGAAGTCGGGCGCCGCCGAGCCCGACCGCGCCGTCTCCGCCAGGTAGACGACGAGCTCGAGGCGCCGCGCGGGGCACGGCAGTGACTCGTGGCGCAGCTCCGAGACCGCTGCTTCGGCCCGATCCTGCGAGAGCGGATCTGGGACGACGACGGCAATGTCAAGGTCGCTTCGGCCCGGCAGGTAGTCCCCAAGTGCGTAGGAGCCGCCGGCGTAAACGCCGATGACCCGCTCGTCCAGGACCGCTCGCAGTTGCTCGCGGACGGCCGCGAGATAGTTCGATTCCGCGCCCCGATTGACCCCGAGCATCAAGTCAAGAGCAGGAGTACGATCAAAGGAAGTCGGACCAACGGAGGAGGAGCGACAGTCATCTCTTGGTTCAGGCTACGACCGGCCGGACTTGCCGCGGTGGTGTGCGGGGCCGTCCTGGTCGCCGGATGCGGTGGCTCCGAGAGCGGAGGTCCCGTCACCCTCAACTGGTTCGTCGCCACCCAGCCCGGCGGGAGCATCCAGAAGGTCGCGAAGGACTGCAGCGCCGCCTCGAACGGGCGCTACAGCATCGACGTCCAGCTCCTCCCCACGGATGCCAGCCAGCAGCGGGAGCAACTCGTCCGCCGGCTCGCGGCGAAGGACTCGACGGTCGACCTGATCGGCATGGACGTCATCTGGACCGGCGAGTTCGCAAACGCCGGCTGGATCGCGCCGTTCCCAAAGGCCGAGGCAACTGAGGTGACCAAGGACGTCTTCCCGAGCGTCGTCAAGACGGCGTCCTTCGAGAACAAGGTCTACGGGGCGCCATTCAACTCGAACACCCAGCTCCTCTGGTACCGCAAGGATCTCGTGAAGAAGGCCCCCACCACCTGGGACCAGATGATCAGTGAGGCGGACAAGCTCGCGGCGCAGGGCAAGCCGGCGTTGATCCAGGTCCAGGCGAACAAGTACGAGGGGTTCACCGTCTGGTTCAACGCGCTGGTCGACTCCGCCGGCGGGAGCATCCTCTCCGGGCCGACGACCGTCTCGCTGCCCGAAGGCCCCACCGAGGACGCGATGAAGGTGATGGGCACCTTGGCCGCCTCGCCCGCCGCCGCGCCGAACATCTCGACCTCCGACGAGGACACGACCCGGATCGGCTTCGAGGACGGGAGCTCGGCGTTCATGGTCAATTACACGTTCGCGTACGCGAGCGCCCAGGCCAACGCCCCGGGCGTGTTCAAGAACATGGGCTTCGCCCGATACCCGCGCGTCGTCGCGAACAAGCCCAGCGCTCCGCCGCTCGGCGGGTTTAACATCGGGGTCGGGGCCTACTCCACGCACCAGGATCTGGCGTTCGACGCGGCGGCGTGCATCGGCGGCGACAAGAGCGAGCTGACGGCAACCGAGCTCGACGGCCTGCCCCCGAGCCGCGAGGACCTCTACACGAACAAGGTCGTCACCAAGGCGTATCCGGGCTTCTCCCAGCTCGTCAAGGAGTCGATCGACGCCGCCGGGCCGAGGCCGCTCACCCCTGCATACCAGGACGTGAGCCTGGCGATCCAGGACACGCTGCAACCGCCCGACAGGATCGATCCATCCGACGTGCCGTCGACCTACGACGAGCTGAAGTCGAGGCTCGAGGACGCGGTGAACGGGAAGGGCCTGTTTTGAGCGGCATGGCGGGCCGGCTGCGGCTCGGCGGGCGGCGGGGTGTGACCGACCGCGCTCGCGAGGAGCGGCGGCTCGGGTGGATGCTCTGCGCGCCGGCGGTCATCGCGATGCTTCTCGTCACCGCGTATCCGATCGGCTACGCGGTCGTCCTCTCGCTACAACACATCGACCTGCGGTTCCCGGACCAGGGTGGCTGGGTCGGCCTCAGCAACTACCAGACGGTGTTGAGCTCGCCGCTGTGGTGGACCGACGTTCTCAACACGGTGATCATCACGATCATCTCGGTGACGATCGAGCTGGCTCTGGGGATGGCGCTGGCGCTGATCATGCACCGGGCCATCTTCGGGCGCGGCCTCGTGCGCACCTCGGTCCTGATCCCCTATGGCATCGTCACGGTTGTCGCCGCGTTCGCGTGGTTCTTCGCCTTCGATCCCAGCAGCGGGTTCGTGAATCAGCTGCCGCTCATCGCGGACGACAAGGCCTGGTTCGGCGACCGCTGGAGCGCCATCGGGGTAATCATCGCCGCCGAGGTCTGGAAGACGACGCCGTTCATGGCTCTCCTGCTGTTAGCCGGGCTCACCACGATCGATGACGGGCTCTACGAGGCGGCGAAGGTGGACGGAGCGAACGCCGTGCAGCGGTTCTTCCGGATCACGCTGCCGCTGATGAAACCGGCGATCCTCGTCGCCCTGCTGTTCCGCACCCTCGATGCCTTCCGGATCTTCGACACGATCTTCATCATGACTCGGGGTGCTCAGAACACCGAGTCGGTGTCGATCCTGGGCTACAACCAGATCATCTCCCGCACCAACCTCGGGCTGGGCTCGGCGGTATCGGTGCTGATCTTCATCATGGTCCTGCTGATCGCGTTTGCGTTCGTGCGGCTGCTGGGCGTCCGCATGGCGGAGGGGAGGCCCGGGACGTGAGGCGCGGTACGCGTGAGTACTCGGCCTGGAGCTTCGCGATGCTCCTCGTCCTCCTCTTCTCGCTGCTTCCCATCGTGTGGATCATCTCGCTGTCGCTCAAGACGCCGAAGACGGTGGGCGATGGGCGCTTCCTGCCGGCCGGGGGCGAGTGGACGCTCAAGAACTACAAGGTCCTGTTCGAGGGTGGCTTCGACAACAGCCCGTTCATCCACCCGCTGATCAACTCGATCGCGATCGCCTTGATCGCCACCGCGATAGCGATCGTGCTGGCGGCGTTCGCGGCCTATGCGATCGCCCGGCTCAACTTCCCCGGCAAGTCGATCATCCTGGGTGGCGCGCTGGCCATCGCGATGTTCCCCGCCATCTCGACGATCGGGCCGCTGTTCGACATGTGGCGCTCGATCGGGCTCTATGACACGTACCTGGGGCTGATCATCCCGTACCTGACGTTCTCACTGCCGCTTGCGATCTACACGCTCGTAGCGTTCTACCGCGAGATCCCGTGGGACCTCGAACAGGCGGCGCAGGTGGACGGCGCGACGCCGTTTCAGGCGTTCAGGAGGGTGATCCTGCCCCTCGCCGCTCCGGGGACATTTACCGCCGCGATCCTCGTCTTCATCTTCTGCTGGAACGACTTCCTGTTCGCGATCACGCTCACGTCGTCCAACAACGCGCGAACCGTGCCCGCGGCGCTGGCGTTCTTCACCGGTGAGTCGCAGTTCACTCAGCCCACCGGCAACATCGCCGCCGCGGCGGTCATCGTCACCATCCCGATCATCATCTTCGTACTGTTCTTCCAGCGCCGCATCGTGGCCGGCCTGACCGCGGGCGCCGTGAAGGGGTAACGGCAAGGAGGAGAGGAGCCAATGGCCGAGATCGTCCTCGACAAGGTCACCAAGCGCTATCCGGACGGCTTCGAGGCCGTGCGGAACATGGACCTGGACATCAACGACGGCGAGTTCATGATCCTCGTCGGACCGTCCGGGTCGGGGAAGTCGACGGCGCTGCGCATGATCGCCGGGCTCGAGGACATCTCGGACGGCGAGGTGAAGATCGGCGACACAGTCGTCAACCAGATGGCTCCGAAGGACCGCGACATCGCAATGGTCTTCCAGAATTACGCGCTCTATCCGCACATGAGCGTCAGGGAGAACATGGCGTTCCCGCTGAAGCTCGCCGGGACTCCCAAGGAGGAGATCAAGAGCCAGGTGGAGGAGGCGGCCAAGATCCTCGATCTGACCGAGCACCTCGACCGCAAGCCGGCGAACCTGTCCGGCGGCCAGCGCCAGCGCGTGGCGATGGGAAGAGCGATCGTGCGCAACCCGAAGGCGTTCCTGATGGACGAACCGCTCTCCAACCTGGACGCAAAGCTCCGCGTCCAGATGCGCACCGAGGTATCGCGCATCCAATCGCGGCTCGGCACCACGACGGTCTACGTGACCCACGATCAGACCGAGGCGATGACGCTCGGCGACCGCGTGGCCGTCATGCGCACCGGCACGATCCAGCAGGTCGACGCGCCGCAGGAGCTCTACCACCACCCGGTCAACCTCTTCGTGGCGGGCTTCATGGGCTCGCCGGCGATGAACTTCTTCAGCGCGACGGTCGAGAGCGACCGCGTGCGCTTCGCGCTCGGCGAGTTCGAGCTGCCCCAGCAGCTGCGCGGGACCGCCAACGGCGACGTGATCCTGGGCATCCGGCCCGAGGAGTTCGAGGACGCCGCGCTCGTCGGTGACAAGCCCGGCCACGTCTTCGACGCGAACGTCAGCCTGGTGGAGTCGCTCGGCTCCGAGGTGTACGCCCACATCGACTACGAGGAGGGCGGGGCCGAGTCCGAGGAGCTGGCCGAGCTCGCCGCCGACGCGGGCGCGGCCGGATCGCCTGTCAGCGGGATCTGCGCGCCTCCGTCGTCGGCCATGAGATAGATCTCGGGCTCGTCGTCGCGCTCGGAGACGAAGGCGATCTTCCCCGCGGCCGGCGACGCGACGACGGCGCAGAGCAGGAGCGCGAGCAGGGCGGTCCGGCGGCAGCGGGCCATGCCCGCCAACCCTAATCAGGTCGCGGCCTCACGCGCTCTGGACACGGTGAGCGACTCGCCGTTCGCCGGGTCGAAGAGATGGATCTTCGACGTGTCGATCCACAGCTTGGCCGTGTCGCCGGCCTTCACCGAGCTCGCGGCCTCGAGCCGCGCCACGAGCTCGTTCTGCTCCGAGCTGGGCAGGTCGCCGGCACCGGCGTCAGCCGCCAGCTCGGCGAGCTCCTCGGCCTGGACGCCGCCCTCCTGCTCGTAGTCGACGTGGGCGTAGACCTCGGAGCCGAGCGACTCGACGAGGCTGATCTTGGCGTCGAAGACGTAGCCGGGCTTGTCGCCGATCAGCGCGGCGTCCTCGAACTC
>JBJMKM010000115.1:0-10915 GCA_045805825.1 Solirubrobacterales bacterium | reverse complement strand
CTTGCGCAGGAGGTCATAGGACTGGCGTACGGTTGTCGACTTCGGCAGCTGACCGTTGTTCTGCTGGCCGAGCTCTAGGTTGAGAACGGGAATCGCCAGCACCACCAGGATTGCGATGGCGATGAGCATCGCCGGGACCGGGACGCGCCCGATGAACCGTGCCCAGCGGGCCCAGCCGTGCGGCCGGTGGTCGTGCGGCGGAGGCTTGATGAAGGGCACCCGCAGCGAGTCGATCCGCTTGCCCATGATCGCGAGCATGGCCGGGATCAGCGTGATCGCGGTGAGGATCGCGATCAAGACCACGACCGCGGCCGAATATCCAAGAGCGCTGACGAGCGGGATCTGCGCTACGGCAAGCGAAACCAGGGCGATCACGACGGTCCCGCCCGCGAACACCACCGCCCCGCCGGCGGTCGCGACCGCGCGCGCCGCCGCCTCCTCCACCGGAAAGCCCTGCTCCATGAACCCCTTGTGGCGAGTGACGATGAACAGCGCGTAGTCGATCCCGACGCCGAGCCCGAGCATCGTGCCGAGCGTCGGTCCCACGGTGGGCACCGAGATGCCGTGGCCCATCAGCCCGATCGCAGCGAGACCGGTGCCGACGCCCACGAGTGCCGTGATGATCGGCAGCAGCGTCGCCGTGAGCGTGCCGAACATGAACAGCAGGATGATCACGGCGGCGATCAGCCCGACAAGCTCGCTGGACTCGACGTCCGGCTTGGACACCGCGTTGCCCAGATAGCCGCCGTTGGCCACCTGAAACCCCGCGTCGGTGGCCGGCGACTCGTGGTTAATGATCTCCTGTGCCTGCTCCTCGGTGAGGTCGCTCTGGCTCAGCCCGACGGTGAGCGAGATGTAGCCGATCTTCTCGTCCTTGCTGAGGAACGAGGACCCCTGCGAGCTCAGCGGGCTCACGGCCTTGGTCACGTGCGGGGCCCTCTTCAGCGACTGGACCGTGTCCTCGACGACCTTGGAGTTCGCAGCCGAGGTGAGCTTGCCGTTCGGCGCCTGCATCACGACCGGGTTGGTGCCGTTCGCCTGCTCCGGCAGGTCGGCGTCGAGCAGGTTCTGGGCGTTGGTCGAGCCGGTGCCCGGAAGCGTCAGGTCGTTGCTCGTGTTCCTGCCGAAGTGGTTCGCGAGCAGGACGGTCACCAGGAGAATCGCGACCCAAACCGGAAGGACGATCCACCGGTGCCGGACGCAGTGGCGGCCGATCGCGTAAAGGGCACCGCTCATCGGCGCGATCCTAATCCGCTCTCCGGTCGCAAATGGGTCAGCTCAGGGGCTATTTTGGAGCCAGTCGGCTATTCGCCGCCCGATCTCCTCGCCGGCGTCCTCCTGGAGGAAGTGGGAGGCGTTCTCGATCTTCACCGGCGGATCGACTCCCATCAGGTCCGCGAACCCCTCCCCCACCTTGAACGGCAGCACCGGGTCCGAGTCGGCCCACAACACCATCATCGGCCGCCGGTCGGTCTGAAGCGTCGCCTGGGCCCGTTTGCCCTCCGCAGCGCCCGGCATGTCGGGTGACGTCGCGAGGATCAGTGGGAACGCCCGGGCGCCCGCCTTCGACTCCTTGTTCGGAAAGGGCGCGTCATAGGCCTCCACGACCTCGTCGTCCATCCCGCGGGCCACGGCATTTCGCACCAGCAGCGAGATCGGAAAGTCCTCCGTTCGCTCGACGAAGTCGTGGAACGTCCACCAGGCGTCGGACATCGGCTGCTCGCCGGTGAACAGCCCGGTCTCCATCACGACCATCCGCGAGATCCGGTCCTGCTGCTCCGCCGCGAGCCGCAGGCCGATGGGCCCGCCCCAGTCGTGTACGACCACCGTCGCGTCGCGCAGGTCGAGGTCCTCCAGCAGCGAGGCCATGAGCGCCGTGTGCCGGTCGTACGTGTACCAGCTGACGTCCGTGGGCTTGTCCGAGCGTCCGAAGCCAGCGTAGTCGGGCGCGAGGCATCGGTAGCCCGCGTCCCGGACGGGCGGGATCACCTCCCGCCACAAACACGACCAGGTCGGCTCGCCATGGAAGAAGACGACCGGCTGCCCGTCGCCCTCGTCCAGGTGGCATAGCCGCAGGCCATCGACCTCGCGGTAGTGAGGCTCGAATGGGAAGTCGGGAAGTCCTTCGAATCGCTCGTCGGGGGCGCGGACGACATCCGTCATGAGCTCGCGATCGCGGCGGCGGTGCGGTGCGCCAGCGCCATGATCGAGACCATCGGGTTGACCCCGGACGCGGTCGGGAATGCGCTCGCGTCGCCGACCCAAACGCCGCCCGTGTCGTGGAGCTCGCCCTGCGCGTTCGCGACGCTGGTGGCCGGATCGCGGCCCATCCGGCAGCTACCCATCTGGTGCGCCGTGAAGATGCCGAACTCCCGGGGCGCAAGCGAGTGGCTGGTCACCGCGTCGATGAACGCCTCGAGGTCGTCGCCGCGTTCCCAGGTGGGCGCCGTGCGCCCAATGCTGACGATCCTCTCCGCGCCGGCGACATCATGCAGGCGGATCAGCTCGGCGAGACCGCGCCGGAAGTTCCGGATGTCCAGCTCGTCCGCAAGCGGGTAGGCGATCACCGGGTTCCCGGCGCGGTCGATGGTCACCCGTCCGTGGCCGCGGTCGCGCGTGAGGTTGATGAACGGCGCGCAGCGGCTCCAATCGAGCATCTGCTCCTTGTGATCGCGGCCCGAGTCCCACTTGGTCGCGGCGGCGAACAGCCCGGTGGTGGACTGCGCGGATTCGACGAGGAACCCGTATCCGTCCTCGAGGTTCGCGAACTCGTGGGACATGGCCGCCTGCGGCGGGCCCCACCACCAGCGCTGATCCTCCGCGTAGACGCCGGTGACCGCGCTCGTCGGATGAAGGCGCAGAAAATCTCCGACCGCCGGCCCGCCGATCCCCGAGCGAAGGAGCAGCGCGGGCGACTCGATCGAGCCACCGGCGACGACCACGATGGGCGCGCGAACCGTGAGTGGGACGGGCGCCCCGTCCGTCGCCGGCGCCTGCGGATCTATCCAGACCGCTTCGACCCCGGCGGCACGCCCGCCCTCGGTGATGATCCGCTGCGCGCGGCAGTTCGGGATCAAATCCGCCTCGCGCTCGGCGGCATCCGCGAGATAAGTCTTCTGGGTGGAGAGCTTCGCTCCAGATTGATCGCCGAAGCCCATGTAGCCGGCGCTGTCCGGGTCGTAGGCGGAGCGATCGGCGTTTCTCACAATGAGACGGAAGTCGTAGCCCAGCTTCTGACAGGCGTCGCGCAGCCGCTCGTGCGGACCGTTCAGATCGCTGCATTCGTCGTTGGCGCCGATGCGCTCGAGCACCGCGTCGAGGTGACGGTCGAAGTCGGCCCCGTCCAGCCCGTCGAGCCCGAAGTCGCGCGCCCACTCCTCGCGGACCCATGGATGCGTGCGCAGGCTGTTCGTCCAGTTGACGACGGTCCCACCGCCGAGCGTCGCGCCGGCCTGGATCGTGATCTGGCCATCGGCGCTCGGAAACGGCCCGGCGTTGAGGTAGAGCCGCTGGTACGCGGGCAGCTCGAGCTGGTCGAAGTCGGCCTCGTTGAAATAGCCGCCCATCTCGAGCACGCACACCTTCTTGCCCACCCCGGCGAGCTCGCCAGCAATCACAGAGCCGCCGGCGCCGGAGCCGACGACGCACACGTCCGCCTCGATGACCTCCCCCGCCGTGCTCGGACGGCGCGTGCGCAACGGCTTCGGTACGTCCGGCGGGGCGGACCGGGGCCCGGGATAGCCCATCGCGTCCCAGTTGGGGTTGCGGCCGGTGCCGAGGTCGGGGAGCGCGTAGTGAAGAGTCGTCGTGAGCCCGCGGACAGCGTTCATCCCGGCGAGCGCCTCGGGGCCCGAGTCGCTCATGGCCCGCACGAGCTCCTCGCGCTGCGCCAGCGGCGTCTCGGGTGTCATGCCGTTGGCCGCAAGCGAGTCGAGCAGCTGCCGCAGGCCCTCGATCTGCTCGGGCGGGGCATTCGACTGAAGGAGCGTCACCTCGATCCCCTCCGGGACGCCGATGTGCGAAGCGGCCCGGGCCCAAAAGCCGGTCGGGTCGCTTTCGCCCTCGGGCGGATCCAAGGATGGCACGTACGTGTCGCAGAGCACGGCAAGCGTTTGCCGCTGTGCGTCGGTGAACAGGTCGCTCGTCACCAACGCGCCCAGGGTGTCGGCGATCTGCTGCGTGACGATCGCCGAGTACGGAGGCATGTGCGCCTCGCGCGACGGCGCGTAGCCGGGGGTCACGAGCAGGGACTGGCGCTTCGTGTACTTGCGGATCCCGTCGGGTCCGTGGCGTGATCCCAGGCCGGAGGCCTTCCAGCCGCCCATGGGCAGCTCAAGCGCCACGTAGTTCACCTGCGCGTCGTTGACGCAGCACACGCCGGACTCGACTCGCCGCGCGAGCGCCTCACCCCGGTCGGCATCGCGGGTCCACACGGAGGCCTGGAGCCCGTAGGGGCCGTCGTTGGCGAGGCGGATCGCCTCTTCGGAGTCGGCCACCCGCATCACCGGGAGCGTCGGTCCGAAGGTCTCCTCGGACATACAACGCATCGAGTGGTCGACGTCTGTCAGTACGGTCGGCTCGAAGAAGAGCCCGTCCGCCCCCTCCACCCTCTTGCCGCCGGTCACGACCCTTGCGCCCTTGGCCACCGCGTCGTCGACGTGGGCCTGGATCAGCTCGATCTGCGGCGGGAAGATGATCGCCCCGACGTCGACCGAGCCGGGCGCACCCGGGGCCCCCTGCCGCAGCGCGCTCACCTTATCGGTGACGCGCGCGACGAACTCGTCGTACACGGGGGCCTCGACATAGAGACGCTCGACCGAGATGCACACCTGTCCCGAGTTGTTCATCCCGTAGGCCACCGCGGCGTTGGCCGCGCGCTCGAGATCCGCGTCGGCGAGGACGATCATCGGGTCCTTGCCGCCGAGCTCGAGGCTCACGGGTGTGAGCGTCTGGGCGGCCTGCGCCATGACCTTCTTGCCGGTCTCGACCGAGCCCGTGAACATCACCATGTCCACCTCGTCCACCAGCGCAGCGCCGGTATCGCCGCGGCCGGTCGCCACCTGGAAGACCCCATCCGGAAGCTCGCACTCGCCGAGCATCTCCGCCATCAGCAGCGAGGTCAGCGGCGTCACCTCGGAGGGCTTCAGGACGACGGCGTTTCCGGCCGCGAGCGCCGGGATGCAGTCGCCGAAGGAGTTGTTGAGCGGGTAGTTCCACGGGCCGATCGCCCCGACCACGCCAATCGGCGCGTACCGCACGACGAGCTTGCGGCCGCGGACGAACGGCGAGGCCGATTCGATCCGCTCGTCCGCCAAGTAGGACCCCGCTGTCTTCGCCCAGAACTCGAGCGCCGAGAGACCGTAGGAGAGCTCGGCGAACTGGGTCTCGTCAACCGGCCGGCCGGTCTCCCCGACGATGGTCGTGACCACCCGCTCGGCGTTCGCCGCCATCCAGTCGCGCGCGGCGAGGAGAACCTCTGCCCGCCCGTCGAATCCCACCGCGGCCCAGGTCGGTTGCGCCTCGCGCGCGGCAGCGACCATGCCCTTCACCTCGTCGGCCCCGAGCTCCGGGACCGTCGCGATCACCTCCCCGGTCGCCGGGTTCGTCACCGGGATCCCGGCCGTCTGAGCTGGAGCCTCCGTCATTGGGCCCGCGGACATCGCAGGCGTCAGCCTATACGCCTCAACGCGTCCGCCCGGACCGCGCGCGAGGATGTCGCCGTGGCAAAGACGGTGGTCCTCTCCGATCTGCACCTCGCCTCGAACGGCGGGATCGACCTGCTTCGCCGGCCCGAGTTCCGGGAGCCCCTATGGGCGGCGCTCGAGGGAGCCGACGAGGTCGTGCTCCTGGGCGACGCTGTGGAGCTTCGTGACGTTCCCCTCGCGGCCGCGGTCGAAATCGCGCGGCCGTTCTTCGATGGGCTCGGCGAAGTGGTAGGAGAGGGCCGGGTCGTGCTCGTCCCGGGCAACCACGACCACCACCTCCTCGACGAATGGCTAGAGCGCCGCCGGCTCGACGGCGCCGCGCCCCTGGAACTCGAGCAGCGAACCGAGGTGGCCGACGGTCCGCTCGGCGAGCTCGTCGGCGGCATGCCCCGCACGCGAGTTGAGCTCGCCTACCCGGGTCTTTGGCTACAACCCGGGGTGTACGCGACGCATGGCCACTACCTCGATCGCCACCTCACAGTGCCCAGCTTCGAACGGCTCGCGGTGGCCGCGGTCGAGAGGGTGATCGGCGGGCCGCGTGCGGCCACCGTGGACGAGCCCGGGGAACACGAGGCTCCCGGATCCGCGACGCCCGCCGATTACGAGCGCGTGCAGGCTCCCCTCTACGCCTTTCTCTTCGCTTTGGCGCAGAGTGGCTCGCCCGCGGAGCGACTGGGGGGCGCCAATCCCTCCGCGAGGGTCTGGCAGGCCGTGGGTGGCGGCTACGGCCGGGCCGCGCGAATTCGCGGCCGCCTACTCGGCAGCGTCGCCCTGCCAGGTGCCGTTGGGGTCGCCAACCGGTTGGGCCTCGGGCCGGTGAAGTCAGACCTCTCCCCCGGCGCGATCACACGGGCGGGGCTGGTGGCCATGGGCGAGGTGGTGCGCCGGCTCGGCATCGACGCCGACCATGTCCTCTTCGGCCACACCCACCGGCGAGGGCCGCTGCGCGCTGAGGTGGGTTGGCGCCTGGAGACCGGCACTCGCCTGTGGAACACCGGCAGCTGGATTCACACCCCCTGGCTGCTCGGAAAAACGGCGGCCGACAGCCCCTACTGGCCCGGCACGATCGTCGTCCTGGAAGACGGCCGCGATCCCCGGGCCCAGAATCTGCTCGAGGACCGCAGCAGGGAAGGACTGCGCGAGGCTAGTCGGCGGGCTTGACGTTCACCGCCTTCGGGCCCTTCGGCCCGTCCTCGGATTCGAACTCCACCTTCACCCCGTCGGTCAAGCGCGCCCCGTCGTTGAGCGCGGTCTGGTGGACGAACAGGTCCTGTCCACCCTCGTCGGGGGTGATGAAGCCGTAGCGCTTCTCATCGTTGAACCACTTCACTGTGCCAGATGCCATGCGCAACCTCCGCATTACTCGTTCCCTGAATGCTGCGGAACTGCCTGGCGCGTAAGCCGTTCAGCTCCCGCTTCATCGCCTCGGTCTTTTCCCGAACGGGCCTGTAAGCAAGGTAACACTGATGCGACAGGCCGTGGAGGATTTTTGCGGCCGCGCCTCTCGCTCTGGAGGCACTGATTATCCGCGCGGCGCGCCCCCTGCCGCTACGCGCGCGAGCCGGTGACCGCGCGGATGATCAAGAGCAGGAGCACCGCCCCACCGATCGCGATCAACCACGTGCCCAGGTCGAAGAAGTCGTCGATGTGGCCGACGTCGAGGGCGCTCGCGATGAATCCGCCGATCAGCGCACCCACGATTCCGAGGGCCAGGGTGCCGATGCACCCGCTGGGCTCGGTGCGGCCCGGGACGATCGCCCGCGCGATCGCGCCGACCAGAAGCCCGAGGACGATCCAGCCGAGGATTCCCATCGGCCGGGCACCTTAAAGGCTCCGGCTGGCAGACTCACCACGCGATGCGCGCCCTCGCGATCGTCCACCAGCCGGACGCCGGGCCCGGTGTCTTCGCGGACGCGATGCGCTCGCGCGGCGTCGAGCTCGATCGCTGGCTGATCGCCGAGGAGCCGGCGCCCGCCGATCCGTTCAGCTACGACGCTGTCCTCACCTTCGGCGGTGCGATGCACGCCGATCAGGAGGCCGAGCATCCCTGGCTCGCCGACGAGAAGGCGCTCCTGGCGGAGCTGACCCGGCAGGGGATCCCCCTTCTCGGGATGTGCCTCGGCTCCCAGCTCGTCGCCGAGGCCGCCGGCGGATCGGCTCACCGGGCGAGCGAGCCGGAGATCGGCTGGCACGAGGTCGAGCTCACGCCCGAGGCTGCGGATGACCCGATCATGCACGGGCTTGCGCAGAGGTTCGACGCGTTCCAGTGGCACAGCTATGAGGCGACCCTGCCCCCGGGCGCGACCGCGCTCGCCGCCAGCCCCGTCTGCCTGCAGGCGTTCCGGCTCGAGGGCCCGGCCTGGGGGATCCAGTTTCACGCCGAGGTCTCAACCGCCGACGCCGAGCATTGGATCGACGACTACCGCAGCGATCCCGACGCGGTGCGGATCGGACTCGATCCGGCGGCTCTGCGCGAGCGGACGCGAGCATCGATCGCCGAGTGGAACGATCTCGGCCGGGCGCTGTGCGGCCGCTTCATGGACGCTATTCGGGCGTGAGGTAGGCAGCCGACAGGCCGCCGTCCACCAGGAACGTCGATGCGGTGACGTACGACGACTCGTCGCTCGCGAGAAAGATCGCCGCCTGAGCGATCTCCTCGGTCTCGGCGAACCTGCCCATCGGCAGGTGCACCAGACGCCGGGCCGCTTTCTGGTGATCCTTGGCGAAGAGCTCCTGCAGGAGTGGCGTGCTGACCGGGCCTGGGCACAGCGCATTCACCCGCACCCCTCTGCGCGCGAACTCCACGCCCAGCTCACGCGAGAGCGCAAGGACCCCGCCCTTCGAGGCCGTATAGGAGACCTGCGAAACCGCGGATCCCACGGTCGCCACGAACGAGGCGGTGTTGATGACGGAGCCACCGCCGCCGTCCAGCAGGTGCGGGATGCCGTACTTGCAGCAAAGGAAGACGCTTCGCAGGTTCACGTCCTGCACGCGCTGCCAGGCCTCGAGCGACGTGTCGAGAACCGAGGCGTCATCCGGCGGGCTGATGCCGGCGTTGTTGAAGAGAACGTCCATGCCACCGAGTTCGTCCTTGACGCGCTCGTACATGGCACGGACCTGGCCCTCGTCGGTCACGTCCGCCTGGATGACGAGCTCGCCCTCGGCCCCTTCGCTCACGTCCACGCCGGCGACCCGCGCTCCCTCCGAGGCGAACAGACTCGCCGACGTGGCGCCGATGCCGCTCGCGGCGCCGGTGATCACGCAGACCTTTCCGTCAAGCCGCCCCATCACTCCTCGGTCGCGTAGTAGACGTTCTTCACTTCGGTGTAGTGCTCGAGAGCGTCGGGGCCAAGCTCGCGCCCGACGCCCGACTGCTTGAAGCCGCCAAACGGAGTCGAGACCCGAACCGAGGTGTTTGAGTTGATCGATAGGACCCCGGTCTCGATCGCCCGGGCCGTCCGCAGCGCCTTCGCGCCGTCGCGGGTCCAGATAGAGCCCGAAAGACCGTAGATCGTGTCGTTTGCGATCCGCACCGCCTCGTCCTCGCCATCGAACGGGATCACGCATGCGACCGGGCCGAAGATCTCCTCCGCGGCCGCGCGGTCCGAGTTGGAGACCGGGGCCAGCACGGTCGGCGGGAACCAGTAGCCGCGGCCCTGTGGGGAGCTTCCCCGGATCGCGACCGGCGCGTCCTCGGGGACGTATGAGGACACCGTCTCGAGCTGGTCCGCCGAGATCAGCGGGCCCATCTGGGTCGACTCATCGAGCGGGTCGCCGACGCGCAGGGAGGTCACTCCCTCCTCGAGGAGCTCGAGGAAGCGATCCATTGCGGGGCGCTCCACCAGGATCCGCGATCGCGCGCAGCAGTCCTGGCCCGCGTTTCCGAACACGGCAATTGGCGCCGATGCGGCTGCCGCCTCCAGGTCGGCATCGGCGAAGACCACGTTGGCCGACTTGCCGCCCAGCTCGAGCGTGACGTGCTTGATCGTTCCCGCGGCGGTCTGGGCGATACCCCGGCCCACCTCGGTAGAGCCGGTAAACGCGATCTTCGCCACGTCCGGGTGCTCGACGAGGCGCTTGCCCGCGACGCTTCCGGGTCCGGCGACGACGTTCACGACGCCCTCGGGCAGGCCGGCGTCGAGTGCGATCCGCTCGAGCTCCAGTGCGGTGAGGGGCGTGAGCTCGGCCGGCTTCAGCACGATCGTGTTTCCCGCCGCCAGCGCCGGTGCCACCTTCCAGGACGCGATCGTCAGCGGGAAGTTCCACGGCACGATCAGGCCAACCACTCCCAGCGGCTCCCGGAAGGTCATGTCGACACCGCCGGCGACCGGGATCGTTTGCCCGAGCAGCCGCTCGGGCGCGGCCGCGTAGTAGCGGAAGGTCTCGACCACCATCCCCATCTCACCGCGCGCGTCCGCGATCGGCTTGCCGGCGTTGCGCGCCTCCAGCGTGGCGAGATCCTCCTGGCTATCTGCGAGGGCGTCCGCCAGGCGATGCAGGAGCGCCGAGCGGTCCGGAGGCGCGATCGTGCGCCATTCGGGAAATGCCGCCTTGGCCCTAGCGACCGCGGCGTCCGTCTCCTCCACCGCGGCGCGCGGCACCGTCGCCATGACGTCCTCGGTCGCCGGCTCGATGACCTCGAGCGGCCCGCTTCGTTCTGCCTGCTCCGTCGTCATCGCGCGGCTCCCACCTTCGCTCTTGCGGCCTCCACGAGCGACGCTATGACGTTGTTCGCTTCGTCCTCCTCCGGGTGCCACAGCACGCCGAGGACGTAAGGCCCGCCTGGGAGCTCGACCGCCTCGATCAGCCCGTCGTCCGACCAACCCGTCGCCACCAGGCCGTCGCCGAGCTCCGCGATGCCCTGGTGATGGTGGGACTTGACCGGCGCGCGCTCGCTGCCGACCGCCCTGGCCGCAAGCGAGCCGGGCTCGAGCCTGACCTCGTGGTCTCCGAAGACGCCGGGAGTGTGGCAGTGGACGTCGGTGCCGACGACGTCCGGCAAATGCTGGTGAAGCGTCCCACCCAGCGCGACGTTCAGGATCTGCATGCCGCGGCACGCGCCCAGGACCGGGAGTCCGCGCTCGATGGACCGGCGCGTCAGCGCGATCTCGAAGCGATCGCGCTCGGGCCAGGTCACACCGGTCTGCGGGTGTGACTCGGCGCCATAGCTGGCGGGATCCACGTCGGCGCCGCCGGCGAGCAACAGGCCG
>JBJMKM010000114.1:0-23217 GCA_045805825.1 Solirubrobacterales bacterium | reverse complement strand
TGCAGGAGGTCGCGGGCGTCGACGTCGGCGGGCCAGCCCTCCGGGCAGCCGACGTAGAGGGTTCCGATGCCGCGCTGGTTGTGGGTGGCGATCGGCACCGCCTCGATCACACGCTCGAGCTCATCCTCGTCGAAGCCCTGCTCCGCGAGGCGCTCGCGGGAGGCCCCGGCGACCATCTCCTGCGCGCAGGGGCAGGCGGTCATGCCCTGCGCCTGCACCCCGGTGAGGCGGCGGGTGCCGCGCTCGGAGGCAACCGCGGTGCCGAAGAGCGTGTAGATCTCCTGCGTCTTCTGTCCCGAGACCGGGGTTGCGACTGTCTCGGGGTAGCGGGCGGCCACCGAGACCTCGGCGCGCAGGCCGTTCTGGCTCTCGCGGACGCGCTCCGCGATATGGGCGGCGAGGGTCTCCGCGCGGAAGGGGGCCTCACCGAGGACGACGCTGTCGATCGCCTCGCCGACGACCTCCTCGAAGCGGGACATGTGGACGCCGGCCTGCTCGGGGTTGAGGTCCACGAAGCACTCGAGCTCGGCGAAGAAGAGCTGCTCGCCGTCCTCGGCGCCCGGCGCCTGCACACGGATCACCTTCTCGACGCCGGTGACGCCGACGCGCGAGAGGCTGACCCGCGTCTGCGGAGTGGAGGCCTGCACGTCCGGTGTGGCCGGGGAGAGGGTTCCGTCGCTGATCGCCATCTGATTGAAGGGTAGGCGAGGGCCGTCGCCGGTGTGCCCCGCGTTGGCCGGCTGGCCAGTGGGAATTCCCAAAATTCACCTTCGTTCCGGCAGGAGCGTGCTTTACTGCGTAGGCCGGGAAATTGGAAATTCGCCAAGGGGGGCGAGTGGCCGACTGAGAAGGGATAGATCTTCTGCAGACAGTTCCCGAAGGACTGGCAGACCAGACCAATGGGCAGCTTTTCGCGGACCAGGATGAGCTGCGCGGACTGATTTCACAGGGTAGGGAGCAGGGGTACCTAACATTCGAGAAGATCGCCTCGACCCTCGAGGAGGTCGAGGTGACGAAGGAGCAGGTGGCGCAGCTGCACGGCCACCTGGTCGAGCACGGCGTGGACGTGATCGCCGAGGATGGCGTCAGCGCCTACAAGGAGCAGAAGAGCTCGCCGAACGGCAACGGAAGTGCGGCGAAGAAGGCGGAGCTGGACCTCACGGTCGAGCCCAGCCTTGACTCGCTGCGCCTTTATCTGCGTTCGATCGGCCGTGTGGACCTGCTCACCGCGCCCCAGGAGATCTCCCTGGCGAAGCGGATCGAGCGCGGGGACATGCTGGCGAAGCGGAATATGGTGGAGGCGAACCTGCGGCTCGTGGTCTCGATCGCGAAGGGCTACCTGGGCCGCGGGCTGAGCTTCCTCGACCTGATCCAGGAGGGATCGCTGGGACTGATCCGCGCAGTGGAGAAGTTCGATTTCAGGCGCGGCTACAAGTTTTCGACGTATGCGACGTGGTGGATCCGCCAAGCGGTGACCCGGGCGATCGCCGACAAGGCGCGGACGATCCGGATCCCGGTGCACATGGTGGAGAAGCTCAATCGCGTCACCCACGTGGAGCGCCAGCTCGTGCAGAGCATGGGCCGGGAGCCGGAGCCGGCGGAGATCGCCGCGGAGCTCGACATCACGGTTCGCGAGGTGCGCGACATCATGCGCGTGGCGCAGATGCCGATCTCACTCGAGAAGCCGGTCGGGGACGAGGAGGAGTCGGAGCTCGGAGATTTCGTCGCGGACGATCGGACCGAGGAGCCGTTCGACACCGCCACCGAGAGACTTCAGCGCGAGGACATCCAGAAGGTGCTCGACGCGCTGCCGGAGCGCGAGCGGCAGGTGATCGAGCTGCGTTACGGGCTTCGCGGGCACGAGCCGCTGACGCTCGAGGAGGTCGGGCGGGCGTTCGGCGTCACGCGCGAGCGAATCCGGCAGATCGAGAACAACACGCTGAAGAAGCTGAAGCAACTCCCCGAGGCGCAGCGGCTTCGGGAGCTCGCCTAGCGGACCGCTAAGCGACGGGCGGTTTCTTATCTCGGCGGCCGAAGCGGCCGGCGAGCCGGCCGAGCGGCGCCGTCTGCTCGCGGACCTGCGAGACCTCAACGACCACTTCCTCGACTGCCTCGCGCATGCGCGTTACCTCGACCTCGAGCGTCTCGACGCGGCTGCGAATCGCGTCGAGCTCCTCCACCGCGATCGTGAGCTCATTGGTGGACGCGGCTATCGACCGCACGTCGGTGGCCATCTGGCCGACGACGGCGAGCGGATTGCCGATCGAGATCGCGGCGCCGATCGGACGGGCGACGGCGGTCGCGGGGCGGACGAGTGCCGCCCCGGGTCGAAGCGGCGTGAGGACGAGACTGAAGAGCGACACCGGCGGTCAGGCTATCGCCGGCGTCGGCGGCCGGCTCACGATCGGGCGCCGGTGGGTACGGGCGCAGGGACGGGCCGGCGTCCCTGCGAGCGCCGCGGCGCCGTGGGCGGGCGGGCGCGGGCGGTCGCCCGGCCGATGCGTCCGAGCCCCCAGGCGAGCAATGAGAGGAAGGTGAGGGCAATCGCAAGGACGATGAGGGGCGCGACGGTCTTCAGCCACGTCGGGACATCGGGCTTTTGCTCCCGCTGGAGCAGCTTGTGGTCGAAGACGAACGAGCGGCTGAACTGAGGCTTGGCCGCGACGGGCTTCGCCCAAGGGATCTCTGGATCGGTGGGCATGTAGATCGGCATGCCGAGGACCTCGCGGCCGTTCTGCAGGCGGATCGTCGCCTTCCAGTCGCCCCACACCGGGATCGGCTCGGTGGTTCGGTAGACGCCGTTGCCCTCGGAGCGCAATCGGTCGACGACGAGGCCCCCGCCCTGCCACGCCGTGGCGGTGAGCCAGGCGGGGCTGGATGCGGCGTCGGCTGGGTCCATACGCACAGTTGCGGCCACCTCGCGATCGGGGCCGGGCTGGAGCTGGTGAAGCCGCACGTGCGCCTGGACGTTCTGGGGCGTCGTGGTCCACAGGCCGTCGGCGAAGACGGCGAGGATCGCGACCAGCGCCGCGGCCGGGATGGCCCGGGTGACGCGCACGGACGGAAGCTCGCCGCGCAGCGCGCAGGCCATGAGCGCGCCGACCAGCCCGCCCGCGAGCGCGGAGACCATCGCGAGGACCAGCCCCTCGGGGAAGAGGTCCGAGGTCCAGGGGAGGGGCATGGCGACCAGCGACCATCCCCATTCGGCGACGAATCCGACGGTGCCGATCAGGAGGCCCGCGACGGCACCCAGGGCGAGCGGCCGTCGGGCGAGGACCAGGGCGGCGAGCTCGACGCAGAGGGCCTCGGCGAGGTAGAGCGGGAAGTGGGGGAGCGATTGGCCGAAGCCCTGGTAGACGATGAGCGCGATGCCGCCGCGGATGGCGATGAACATGCCGGCGGCCATCAGCGCGCCGCCGCGGCCGATCCACAGGCGGGCGCACACGAGCGCGATCGAGGCGGCGATGGCCAGCAGCGCCGGCTCCAGCACGAAGCGGAATTGCGGGACGCCGAAGTCGAATTCACCCTGGAAGGTGGAGAGGCCGAGGAGCAGTCCGCCCATGAGCGCCGTGCGGCGCAGGCGCGCGGCGAGCGGCGGGTCGGTGAGTCGCGTTTCCGGCGGGCGGGCGGCCATGCCCTCCGCTAGGAGAACCGCTTGGCCGATGAGGGTCATCCCGGCGCCGCCGATCATCATCAGATGGGTCGGGCCCCACAGCGTGACGTCCTGTCCGAAGAGGCGGTGCCAGAGGTCGTCGAGCGGGAAGCCGAGGAGGCCGAAGGCGCCGCAGATGGCGATGAGGAGGCCGCCGATGGGGGCGTACCAGTTGCCGACGAGGTGAACGGCGGCGGGGCCCGGGCGCCCCTCCGGCAGCGAGACGGCGAAGTAGCCGGCGGTGAAGATGCCGAAGAGCCCGAAGAGGATCAGGTAGTGGGCCGGGTTGGCGAGCGGCCCGGGGTCACGACCGGCGTCGATGTGGAACGAGATGTCCCAGTACATGCCGAGGAGCGCCACGAGGAGAGAGGCGGCAGACACGAGCGACGGGAGCGCGGCCCAGCCGGGAAGGCCGGTGATGCGTTCGCTCCAAGCGGCCGCCCGACCCAGGTAGCGGACGCGGCCGGAGCGGTGGCCAGCGCCGAGCCACACGACGAATCCGCCGAGCGCGAGCGCCATCACGCTTGCGATCGCCACCTGGTCGAGCGCCGCGCCGCCGGCGGGGGCGCTGTCGGCACTGGGGATCAGGGCAGCTGTGAGCGTGGAGACCATCTGGCTCTCGGTGTACATACCCTTGCATTGGCGAATGTAACATCAATTCATGGAACATTCGCGGCTGTACCATCGCGGTGTGGCCGTTGACAACCACTCGCCGGCGCACGCCAATGGCGGCGGCGCATCGATGACCATCGACGAACTGGCGCGCCGGAGCGGGATGACCGTGAGGAACATCCGCGCTCACCAGTCGCGGGGGCTCGTGCCGCCGCCGGAGGTGCGCGGGCGCACCGGGTTCTACGGAGACGAGCACGTTTCGCGGATCGAGTTGATCAAGGAGCTCCAGGCCGATGGGTTCAATCTGGAGTCGATCCGGAAGCTGCTCGAGGGCGCGGGCGGGTCGAGCTCCGAGGTCCTGAACTTCTCGCGGACGCTGCGGGCGCCGTTCGAGGACGAGCAGTCGGAGATCATCTCGACCGAGGAGCTGGCGGAGCGGTGGGGAGGGGCGCTCGACGAGCGGCTGATGACGCGCGCGGAGAAGCTCGGCATGTTCCGGGATCTCGGCGACGGGCAGTACGAGGTGCTGAGCCCTCGCCTTCAGCGGGCGGGGATGCAGCTCGCGGAGCTGGGAGTGCCGCCGGACGTGGCCCTCGATGTGGCCGCGCAGGTGCGAACGAGCGCGCGGCGGGTGGCCCGAGTGTTCATCGAGCTGTTCATGGAGAGCGTCTGGAAGCCGTTCAACGAGGCGGGCCGGCCGGAGGAGGAGTGGCCGAAGGTCCGCGAGGCGCTGGAGCGGTTGCGGCCCCTCGCCTCGGAAGCGCTGCTGGCGATCTTCCAGCAGGTGATGAGCGAGACAGTCGAGGAGGTCACGGGGCGCGAGATCCAGCGCGGGCTGGCGGTTTCGGGGGATGGTGAGCGCGGGAGCTCGCGGAGGCGAGGCAGTCGCCGGCGTTCCTCCCGGAGCAGTCGCCGGCGCGTTTAGGCGTCAGGCCGCCGGGCATTCGTGGGGTGCCGGCGCGCGTGTGTGAGCGCTCGGGCCCGATCACGAAAGGAGCTGGCGATGGGGAATGCCGATGAGGCCAAGGGCCGCGCCAAGGAAGCGGCCGGCGACCTCACCAAAAACAAGGATCTGAAGCGCGAGGGGAAGGTCGACCGCGCAAGCGGGGAGGTCAAGGACAAGGTCGGCGATGCCTCGGACAAGGTCAAGGACGCCGTCACCTCGGACGACGACAAGTAGCTTCGCCGATCCACGAAGCCCAGTTCAGCGACGCCGCTCATCAGGGGCGGCGTCGTTCCGTTCTGCAGGAGATGCTGATGGGGGAGGCAGGAGTCGAACCTGCGAAGGCAGTGCCTGACGGTTTACAGCCGCCGTCCTTTGACCTCTTGGATACTCCCCCGGAACGCCCGATTCTAGGGCGAGCTCCGCCAGGTCGAAGGGCACATTTGTCAGGCCTGGCCTGACTTGACGAGAAGCGCCACGGCCACCCCGGCACTAACAGCCCCTCGACGACCCACGCCCGCCGAAACACCGAATCCCGCGTTTGTTGCGCCGCCCGGCGCTCTAGCCCGCTTCGCCCACCCGCACCACCAGCCGCGACATCACCACCTGCGAGCGCGTGCGGATCACCAGTCCGTTCCGCTGCAGGTCCATGATCAGCCGCTCGAGCGCGGCGTTGTCCTCGGTGCGCACCCGCGCGATCGCATCCGCGTCGCCGGTGACGCTCCACGCCTCCACCACCTCCGGGTGCTCCCGCAGGATCCGCCCTACCTCGTCGAGCTGCGTCCCCGGCCGGAAGAAAAGCTCGACCAGCGCCTCGGTGTTCCACCCCATCGCGCCGTGGTCGACGACCGCGGTGAACCCCTGGAGCGCCCCGCTTGCCCGCAGCCGGTCCACTCGCCGCTTCACCGACGGCGCCGACAGATTCACCCATTGGCCGATGTCGTCGTAGGTCCGCCGCCCGTCCTCTACGAGTAGCGCAAGAATCTGCCTATCCAGATCGTCCACGCGTAGAATTATTGCGCCAATCCGTATCGGATCGGGGATTGACGCTTTCCGGAGCCCTCCCTACCGTTAAGGAATGGCGAATGCGGTGGCGAAAGACGGAGGAATGATGGACACGCTCGAGCAACCCAAGGTCGCACGCATCCTCTTCGACGAGTCGCACTCGGAGGCGTGGACGATCCGCCGCGAGCTCGCCGAACAGATGCAGCCCGCCCACCCCGAGGACTCCTCCTACGCGATCGCCGCCGGAAAGCTCGCCGGGCGCGACTTCGACGTCCTCCCCAACGCCGACCGCCCCCTCACCCGCGAGACACTGGCCTGCGCCGATGTCGTCGTCATCGCCCATCCCTCTGATCCCAAGTGGGAGGCGACCACCAAGACCGGCCGGCCCACGCTCCGCGACGACGAGATCGACGCCCTCGACGAGTACGTTCGCGGCGGCGGCGGGTTGATCATCCTCGGCGAGACCGAGCAGGACAAGTACGGCAACAACCTCAATGCCCTCCTGGCCCGGTTCGGCATCGAGGTGGAGAACCGCACCGTCCAAGACTACGAGCACAACAACAAGGCCCCCTCCTGGGTCCTCGCCGAGCTCTCAAACGGCACCCCGGCGAACGGCGCGGACGCAAACGGGGCCACCGATCCCTCCACCGGCCCGCGAAGCGTCGACCTCCTCGCCCGCGTCCACGACGCCTGCTTCTACCGCGCCGGGACCCTCGCCCTCCAAAACGGCGGCCGCGTCATCGCCCGCACATCCGAGGCCGCCTCCCCACCTGACGCCCCGCTCGCCGCTGTCCTCCAGCACGGCACCGGGCGCATCGCCGTCCTTGCCGACTCCGACCTCTTCGGCGACGACTGCATCGGCGAGCTGGACAACTCCGAGCTGTGGATGAACCTCGTCTACTGGGTGGGCCAGCCGGCCTTCGGCGGCCTCGTCACGGTCACCGACTCCCCCGCCGCCGATGATCGGCGCTGGGCGGAGCTGAAGGAGGCCGTCGAGGAGATCCGCGCCACGCAGGAGCCGGACGGCTCGGTTGATCTGGACAAGCACGACGGCTCCCGCCTCGCCGAGCTGGTTGAGACCGTCTGCGGCGCCGTCGGCTCGCTGGCCCGCCACTTCGCGCACCAGCGCGAGTACATCGAGGCCGTCCGCGCCGACATGCGCCACTGGGCCAACTCCGGTTTCGGCAAGCCCGACTTCATCCGCTCCATCGAGGCCTTCCACCCGGAGCGCGACCGCCGTGACGGCATCGAGCACCTGGTCCTCTTCCCGATGTACAAGCAGAACGCCTCGCGTGACACCTGCTTCGAGGCGCTCATCGTGCGCGTCCCGTGGCCCGACTTCGTCGCCGAGATCGAGTCCTCCGGCTGCGACAACGCGAAGTTCATCCCTCTGAATTTCGTCGACTACACCTCCGGCTACGACTCCGAGTGCGCAGTCCTCTTCCCCGAGACGTTCTCCACCGCCGACCGGCCGCCCAGCTACTTCGGAGGCATCTTCTGCGACCGCGAGGCCGAGCGCTTCCGCCGCGTCGGTGGAACCGCGGCCGATATCTGCGAGCTGAACCTCCCGCCCGACGCCGCCTGCCTGCTCACCTCCCCCGAGCTGTCCATGGATGCCTACATCGTCTGGGACCTCATCCACGACCGCACCCACATGCACGGCGACCTCCCATTCGACCCGTTCATGATCCGCCAGCGCAGCCCTTACTGGATGTACTCGCTGGAGGAGCTCCGCTGCGACCTCACCGCCTTCGGAGAGGCCGTGAAGCTCGAGCGCGACGGCTTCGCCTTCGCCCGCTACGTGCAGTACGCGATCCTCTTCGACCGCCTGTTCCGCTTCCCGGTCACCGGCAGCCGCGTCCGCAACTACGACGGCCTCGGCGGCCAGCTCCTGTTCGCCTACCTCCACAAGGAGGGCTACCTGCACTGGACCGACAACCACCTGACGATCGAGTGGGAGCGCGTCGCCGAGGGCGTCGCCGGCCTCCGCGCCAAGGTCCAGGACCTCTACCACTCCGGCATCGACCGCTCGAAGCTCGGCCAGTGGATCGCCGCGCACGACCTGGTCTCGACCTACGTACTCCCGGCCGACGGCTCGGTGTGGGCGAAGGACCGCCGCGACCTCCCCGAGGTCGAGGAGCCGAAGGAGCTCGTGGACCTCGTGAAGGACGACGAGTTCCCGCTGAGCCTCTTCTATGTCCAGCTCGCCAAGAAGCTCGAGCCGGCTCTCACCCGGCCCACCGACGCGCTCTAAGCCCCGGAGCCCGCCCGCACCGTTTGGTGCTTTGGGAACGCTATGGCGTACCCAAACCACCAAACGCGGGCTGAGGCGCCGGGTAGGCTAGGCGCGTGCGCAATCTGCGAGCCGTCGCCCTCGTCGCCACCGTTGTTGCGGCGTTGCTCGCGTTCGCGTCGACCGCCGCCGCCCGCGACCCCGGTCGCTGGGTCCTAACGGGTGCCAGCTCGGTCCCGCAGGACTACTGGCAGGGCCTGACCAATACGCCGGACGAGTCGAGCATCTTCTTCATCGGCCCCGCGCAGGGCCTGTGGCAGACCGATCCGCAGCTCGTACAGACCAACGGCGTGGACAAGGAGATTCCCACGGACCTCCGCCAGAGCGTCGGCTACAACCACATCGGCGACCCCACGTGGCTCGGCGGGGAGGGCGGGCGCATCGTGCTCCCGATGGAATGCTTCAACCCGAGCGCCGATCCGAGCAACACCTGCGGCAAGGGCGCATTCGGGATCGCCGATGCCCAGACGCTTGCCTGGCGCTACTACGTTCAGCTCGACCCCAAGTTCATCCCCAAGGCGATGTGGGCGGAGACCTCGCCCGATGGCAAGCTCATCTGGACCTCGGCGGGCGATGACCTCATCGCCTACAAGGCGAGCCAGGTCTCGGCTGCGAACGCCGCGCCATCGGGCCCAGAGCTCAAGCCCACCAAGCGCCTGAAGAACGCCGTCCCCCCGAGCGGCATTACGGGCGCCGTATTCCGCAAGCAGCACCTGCTCCTCGCCGGGTCGACGGACGACACGTACCAGGTCTGGTCCGTCGATCTCAAGACCGGCGACCGCACGCTCCAGATCGAGACCCACATCTGCGGCGAGTCCGAGGGCCTTGGCCTGTTCTCGACGCTCGGAGGCCGCCTGCACTGGCTGATCGCGCCCTCCGATGACTCAGGCTGTGACCTGACCTTCGGACCGGAGAGCGGCCTGATGCATCTGCGTCGCTCGCCGGGACACGACCGCTTCCACGTCCACGTCGGCGATGTGATCGTGGGTTCCAACAGCGAGTCGAGCGAGCTAAAGGTCGAGGTGCGGGCGCGTATCACGCGGGCCGGAGGCAAGCCGGTGCGCGGAGCGCACGCGCGCTTCGGCGGCGGCGGCGACGTCACCAACAAGCATGGACGGGCCACCATCGCTACGACACTGGAGCGCCCGGGATGGTTCTCGGTTTTCGCGCGCAAGGATGACCGTTACGGGACATCAAGCCGCATCGAGATCGGCGTCTCCCGTTCGGCGACTCCCGCCACCAGCCTTAGCCGCCGCTAGCGCCCAGCGCCGCCTCCAGGTCCTCCCACAGGTCCTCCGGGTGCTCGCACCCGATGCTCATGCGGATGACGCCCTCCGGCAGGTGCTCCTCGCCGGGCGCAGCGGCGCGGTTCTCGATCAGCGTCTCGACTCCGCCGAGGCTCGTGGCGTTGGTGATCAGGCCGACGGCTTCGCACACCGCATCCGCTCGCTTCGCGCCGCCGTCGATCTGGAACGCGAGCATGGTCCCGAACCCGTCCATCTGCTGCTGCGCCAGCTCGTGGCCCGGGTGATCCGGGAGGCCGGGATAGAAGACCTGTCGCACCGCGGGGTGGTCGCTCAGCCGGCGGGCGAGCTCCATCGCCGTCGCCTGCATCCGCTCCAGCCGTACCGGCAGCGTTCGCAGTCCCCGGAGTGCGAGCCAGGACTCGAGCCCGCCGGGCGTGGCACCGGTGTCGTGGCGCACCCCGCGAAGCCTCTGCGCCCACTCCTCCTCGCGCGCGACGGCCACCCCGAGCAGGAGATCCGAGTGACCACCGATCAGCTTTGTCGCGCTGTGGACCACCACGTCGCATCCCAGCTCGAGCGGTCGCTGAAGAAGCGGCGTGGCGAAGGTGTTGTCCATCACCGAGGTGATGCCTCGATCGCTTGCCTCGCCTGCGAGCCGCTCCAGATCGGCGATCCCCACGAGCGGGTTGGTGGGAGTTTCGAGCCACAGCAGGTCTGCCCCCTCCAGGGCGGCGATGGCGGCATCGGTGTTCGTGATGTCGACGCCGCTGGTGCTCAGTCGTCCCGACTCGTCGTGCGCGTCCAGCAGCCGCCTCACTCCCAGGTACGAGACCGCCGGGTAGACCACGCGGGCCCCGACCGGCAGCGTGTCGAGCACCGCCGTCGCGGTCGCCATCCCGGAGGAGAAGGCGATCGCATCGCCGCCCTCCAGCTGCCCGACGACCTCCTCGAACGCGCGCCAAGTCGGCGTGCCGTCGGTGCGGGCGTACTCCCGCCCGGCGCCAGCGTGGAAGTTCGACGCCATGACCAGCGGCGGCCCAAGTGGGTCGCCCGGTTGCGCGCGCCCGCGCCCCGCCTTCACGGCGATCGTCTCCGGTCTCAGTCGTCGCTCTGGGTTCACGGCCCCAGCCTAATGACGGTGGTTAAGCTCCTGCGCGAATGGCCGACCTCGACGGACGCGTGATCGCCATCGCCGGCGCCGCCGGCGGCCTCGGCCCGACGGTCGCCCGGCGGCTCGCTGACGACGGCGCGACGATTGCCGCCACGGACCGCCACCAGGAGCGCCTGGACGAGCTCGCGTCCGACCTCGAACTTCCCGAGGACCGTTTCGACGGACGCATCGTCGACCTGCTCTCGGAGGACGCCGCGCGGGAGTGGTGCGAGGCGCTGGTGGAGCGCTTCGGCCAGGTCGACGCGCTGCTCCACCTCGTCGGCGGCTGGAAGGGAGGCGACCCGATCGCCACCACCCCGCTCGAGGATTACGAGTGGCTCCACGACCTCCTCGTCCACACCGTCCAGCACACGACTCGCGCCTTTTACGACCAGCTCGCCGCCAGCGACTACGGGCGCTTCGTGCTCGTCTCCTCCTCGCAGGCGCAGAACCCGAACGGGACCAACGCCTCCTACGCGGCCACCAAGGCAGCCGCCGAGAGCTGGACGCTGGCCCTTGCAGACTCGCTCAAGGACACCAAGGCGACCGCCAACATCATCGTCGTCAACGCGATCCTCACCCCGCGCATGCGCGAGGCCGACCCCGAGAAGGAATTTCCCACCTTCACCTCCGCGGAGGAGCTTGCCGACGCGATCCGGTTCGTCGTCGGCGACTCCGCCGCGAAGATGAACGGCAAGCGCCTGGAACTTCATCCGTGAGCGACGGCCACCCCCGCGGCTTCGCGTCGGACAACAACTCAGGCACGCATCCGGAGATCCTCGAGGCGATCGCCGCCGCCAACGAGGGTCACGTCATCGCGTACGGCGACGATGACTACACGGCCCGGGCGCGGGACCGCTTCCGCGAGCACTTCGGCGAATCGGGGGCGGTGTTTCCCGTGTTCAACGGCAGCGGAGCGAACGTCACCTCCATCGACGCGCTGACGAAGCCTTACGAAGGGGTGATTTGCACCGACGTCGCACATATGAACGTCGACGAGTGCGGCGCGCCCGAGCGGATCGCGCAGACCAAGCTCCTGACCGTGCCGCACACCCAGGGCAAGTTGACGTCCGCGGATGTGCGCCGGTGGGAAGCGCACCGCGGCGACGAGCACGCCGTGCAGCCGCGGCTCGTGTCGATCACCCAGGCCACCGAGGTCGGCACCGTCTACACGATCGAGGAGACCCGGGCGATCGCCGACGCCGCCCACGAGCTCGGCATGTACGTGCACGTCGACGGCGCGCGCGTCGCGAACGCGGCGGTCTCGCAGGGCGTGGAGCTACGGGAGATCACGACCGACGCCGGCGTCGACGTGATCTCCTTCGGCGGCACGAAGAACGGTCTGCTGATGGGCGAGGCGGTCGTGTTCCTGCGCCCCGAGCTCGGCGAGCAGTTCCTCTTCACCCGCAAGCAGCTCGGCCAGCTGGCGTCGAAGATGCGGTTCATCGCCGCGCAGCTCGAGGCGCTCCTGACCAACGACCTGTGGCGGCGGAACGCCTCGAATGCGAACTCCATGGCCCGTCGCCTCGCGGACGCAATAACCGCGATGGACGGCGTGGAGCTCGCCTACCCGGTGGAGGCCAATGGGGTCTTCGCGAATCTCCCCGCACCGGCAATCGATCGCCTGCGCGAAGCGCTCCCGGCGGCGATGCCCTTTTACGTCTGGGACGAGGAGGTCGGCACGGTGCGACTCATGTGCTCGTGGGACACGACCGCGGAGGACGTCGACCGTCTCGCCGAGGCACTCCGCGCCGCGATGCGCGACGCCTAGACCCGCTCGCAGTACATTTCGCGCGCCTAGGGTAGGCGGCCCCAGCTCGGAAACTCCTCATCAAGCTTGGTACGGGTCAGCCGTTGCTCGTGTGCCCCATCGGCGCGCATCGCAAAGATGTCGAGGCCTCCGGCGCGGTCGCTCGAGAAGGCGATTCGCTTGCCGCTCGGCGAATAGGCGGGATCGATGTCAGAGCCCTTGTTTCGCGTGAGCCGCTGCTGGCGCGATCCGTCGACTCGCATTTTGAAGATCTCGAAATCGCCGTCCCGGTTACTCCTGAATGCGATCCGGTCACCGTCGGGCGAATAGGAGGGGTATTGGTCGAATGCGGAGTTCCGGGTTATCGGTCGCTGGCGGGACCCATCGACGCGCATCGTGAAGATCTCGTAGTCGCCGTCGCGGTCGCTCGAGAACGCGATTCGGTTCCCGTTCGGGGAGAAGACAGCGTTCTGATCGTTGCCGGTGTCATCGGTAAGCGGCCTCTGGTCCGATCCATCGGCACGCATCTTGAAGATCTCGTAGTCGCCGTCCCGGTTGCTCGCGAAGACGATCTGTCCACCGCTCGGCGAGAAAGACGGCAGCTCGTCCGAGGCCGCGTTCTTGGTGAGACGCCGCTGGTGGGACCCGTCGCTACGCATGACGAAGATCTCGTCGTCGCCATCGCGATCGCTCGCGAACACGATCCGGCGGCCATTCGGTGAGACCGACGCACCCCAGTTGTAGGAGCTCTTGCGAGTGACGGGCCGCTGCTGGGTCCCGTCGGAATCCATCCTGAAGATGTCAGCGTTGTACTTCGTCCCCGTATCGACCACCCGGTCGAAGACGATCTTCGCCCCGTGGCTTCCGGCGGCTCCCGACGCCGAAGAGGACGGGCGCACTGTTACCGCGACCGCCGCGCCCAACAGCAGCACCGCGGCCATTGCGGCAACGCGAGGGGATCTCCCCCGCACTCCTAGCGCTGACTTCGAGGTCATGTCTAGGTCTTCTTGCAGTAAACGAGCGCCGTCTCGGTCGACGTGGTCATGGCCACCCCTCCGCCGTTGCCGAAGGCGGAGACCTTCCAGCTCGACTTGGAGTCGCGGCGAGACGTGAACGCAAACCCGCCGGCATCGGTAGCCGGGTCGATGGTGCTGGCATAGCCGCCTGAGAAGGCGCGCCTACCGTTTGGACATTTCGGTGAGAGCGAGAGCTTGTCCCCGCCGGCCAGTGTTCGGTCCTTCGACCGCGTGACGAGTCCCGGCTCGCGCTTGTCGCAGTACGCGAACGCCTTCAGCCTGTGGGCGTCGGTCGAATCGTTATTTCCAGCCGCGACCTTCCACTTCCGATCGCCCACTCGCTTGGAGGTGAATGCGAACAGCGTCTCGGCGTCGGGCCCGGCCTTCGGGCTCCGGAACCCGCCGGAGACCGCCTCGGTGCCGCGAGGGCATTTGGCGGTGGCGCTTCCGTGGTCGGAGGCAGGGATCGAGTTCGACTTCGATGCGACGACGAGATCGGGCTCGTGCCGATCGCAGTACACGTAGGAGAAAAGCTTGCCGCTGGCGGCGCCAAAGTTGTGCCCGGCGACGCGCCAGTGGTCCTCGTGAGATCGGCTTGTAGTGAAGACCAGGTTGGCGGCGTCGTTGCCCTGCGGGTCGAATCCGGGGCTTGCGAATCCGCCTGACACAGCCTCGCTGCCCGACTCGCATGCGGCGCTGACGTCGCGATCCTTCGTAGTGGGGACGGTCACGCCCTTTCGATGGGAGGACAGGCCAGCCGACGCAAGCGCCGTCCATCCGGCCATGGCCGCCATCACCGTGCCCACGACGATCACTCGCGTCCAGCGTCCTCGCCTGCCTGCCATAGTCCTCCTTGCCCCTTGCTCGCGACCTTCTCGAGCAACCATAGGCCAGGTGGCCGCCGCTGACAAGGGCCGCCCTTTTCGGGCGAGATCAGGCGGGTAGGGGCGATCCAGGCGACCCAGGAGGAATCAATGCCTCACACGGTCAGAAAGCAAGGCTCGAAGTACGCGATCGTCGACAAGAACACCGGCAAGATCAAGGGCAAGTCGGACACCAAGAAGAAGGCCCAGGCCTCGGCGCGGATCCGGGACCAGCGCGCGAACGACTAGCCGCGGGGCGCACTCGAGTTCGGGCGCTATCGTGACCGCTCCGCCCGGATAGCTCAGTTGGTAGAGCACCTCCATGGTAAGGAGGGGGTCGTCGGTTCGAGTCCGACTCCGGGCTTGGTCCCGCCACGCCGCGACATTGGGGGACTTTGGGCCGCTATGGCGTACTCAAGTCCCACAAACCTTCGGGGAAGCGGTGGCGCGGCGCCGCTTCCGCCGGGTAATCCGGAGCGTGCCGAGGAGGAGGCCCGCAATGCATGGGATCGCTGCGGGGGCCGTCGTGGCCCTCGCCTTGACGTTCGCCGGATCAGCCCACGCGGTGGACGCCGCGACGTGCTGTTATCGTCGCCCGCAGCTTTCTGGACTAGGGGGGTAACGAATGGTCAAGAGGACCTGGCAGCATCTGCGGACCCAGTGGATCGGGGCACTTGCTCTGTTCCTGGTCGTGAGCGGGGGAAGTGCGTACGCGCTCGCCGGACACAACACCGTCTTCTCGGACGACATCGTCAACAAGCAGGTGAAGAAGGGCGACCTGGCGGACGGCGCTGTCACGAACCGCGTCTTCGATCCTGCGGCGATCGCGCCGGATGCCGCAGAGCTTGGCGGCAGCGCGCCGGCGGCGTATCAGCGACGCGTCGGTGGTGCCTGCTTCAACGGACGGTCGATCGGATCGATCGACGCCAACGGCGGCGTGAGCTGCGCGTCCCCCGTGAGCGACGTCAACGTCACCCTGAATGACGGCGGCTACAAGTTCTTTTCACCGATCCCCAACAGCCCCGTCCAGGTGGTCGTCGCTTGCACCGATCCCGGCACGCAGGTTCGCTTCCAAAACGTCGGTGGCGAGGGCGGCACGCTGAACTGGATGTTCAGCGAGGGCAAGAATTTCCCGAACAGCACCGTCAACGCAAGTGGCGACTCCGTCGCCGCCAACGACGGTCGCAGCTTCTTCTTCACCGGGAATGGGACCCGCCTGGAGGGACAATGGATATTCGCCAACGGCGCCGGGGTCACGACAGTGAACCTTCACGCCTTCGACGGAGACAACTTCTGCGAGTTCCGCGGCACGTCGGTCTTCGCGCCAACGACGAACTAGCGCTGGGCTCACGACTCAGCCACCCAAGGAGGGGAAATACATGAACCGTCTTCGCCGGTATCTGACACCGTCGAATGCGCTTGCAGGAATCGCGCTTTTCGTGGCGCTCGGCGGAGTCGCATACGCGGGTTCGCAGATCGGCACCGCCGACATTCAGAATGGCGCTGTGACGACGAGCAAGCTCGCCGACAAGGCGGTCACGGGTCGCAAGGTCGACAAGGAGAAGCTAGGCACGGTTCCGCGGGCGAACGCGGCGGCTACCGTAGGCGGCATGACCGTTCAGAAGTTCACGGCGAAGCCGCCGCCGGACACCCCGCTCACCCTGGTGAAGACGGTGGGTACGCTCGTACTCAAGGCTGGCTGCTCCAACACCGGACATCCGACATTCACCGTCCAGCCAGCCGCCGGCGCTCCGCCGCAGGGCACGAGGGTTTCGGTCGTGCTAAACGGCAACGCGGGCGAGGCGCCGAACAACACGATCGGCAAGGGCCAGGGCTCCCTTCCCTCGACTGGGATCAGCGTCCTAGACGGAACTGAGAACTCCATCGGCGCCGACGGCACCGTGGAGGCGGCGACCGCCAGCGGCAAGGTCACGACGGTCCAGTGGTCCGCACGTGGAACGGCCAACTTCCCGACGGCTAATCCCGACGAGTTCGACTGCTTCTTCTACGGAACCGGCCTGAGCGGCTGAGGCAGCGCGTCCCATGAGCCAACGTTGCCGATGGGGGAGATAGACAGCCGCCCCCGCCGTCACGTCGACGTAACCGAGGCCCCGCCGAAACCTGGGCCGCAGGGCCCTGCGCGCGACAAACCCGACTACCGGCCGGCCCTCGACGGTCTCCGGGCCCTCGCGGTGGTGGGCGTGATCGTGTATCACCTCGGCTACCTCGGTGGCGGATTCCTGGGCGTCGATCTCTTCTTCGTCCTCTCGGGCTATCTGATCACCGGGCTTCTCGTCTCGGAGTTTCAGCGGACGGCACAGATCTCGGTGCTGGCATTTTGGGCGCGGCGCGTGCGGCGCCTGTATCCGGCGCTGATCCCGGTGATCGTCGCGGTCCTCATCTACGCGACGACGCTGTCGGATCCGGCCGCACGATCCGCGCTCGGCGACGACGTCATCTCGAGCCTCTTCTACTTCGCGAACTGGCACTTCGCCGCCGGCGCGCATTCCTATTTCGCGCAATTCACCGCGCCGTCGCCGCTTCGTCACTTCTGGTCGCTCGCGATCGAGGAGCAGTTCTACGTGGTGTGGCCGCTGGTGGTCGCCCTCTGCATGTGGATTGGACGCCGGCGAACTCGGCTTCTAGCGATCGTCGCCGCTGTCGGCGCGCTCCTATCCACGGCGCTCCTCGCAGCGCTATGGAACTCCGCCGATCCTTCCGTTGCCTACTACTCGACATTTGCTCGTGCGCACGAGCTCCTGATCGGCGCTCTGCTGGCGTTGCTTATGCGAAGGCGCGCGGGCGCTACCTCCTCCTCTTGGTGGCCGACAGCGCTCGCGGGTACGGCCGCGATCCTGATCGTGGTGGCGTTCGCGCTCGGGACCGACACCGGTGCCGCCTACTACCACGGCGGCTCGGTCTTGTTCTGCCTCCTCGTCGTGGCTCTCATCGCCGGCGTGGAGCGGCTTGGGCCGAATCCGATTCGCGACTTCCTGTCCGTCGGCCCGGTCCGCTACGTCGGCCGGATCTCCTATGCCCTCTACCTGTGGCACTGGCCGATCATCCTCTGGGTGACGCCTGCTCGCATTGCATTGTCCGGCGCCGCGTTGAACCTGGTTCGGATCGTTCTCATGACCGCGGTCGCCGCGGTCTCGACTCAGCTGCTCGAGGAGCCGATCCGCCGCGGGCGCGTTGGCCGCTGGCTCACGCCCCGGCGTATCGGCTACTCCCTGGCCGCGGTGAGCCTGGTCATGGTCGCGATGACGCTCGCCATGACTCAGGGAGGGGGATCGTCGGCGTCTGCACGATCCATCGCGGCCGAGGCGCTGCGTAACGGCTCCGAAAGCCCCGCATCGCAGGAGCAGCAACTGGCGACGGTCGGATCGCAATCACTTCCTCCAGTGCACCGGGTCGCGGTCTTCGGCGACTCCGTAGCCGAGATGCTGAAGCCGTCGCTCGAGGTCGCCGCCCGGAGGGACGGGCTGAAGCTCACCGATGCAGCTATCGGGGGCTGCGGCGTCGTCGCGATGACGCAGACGGACGCCGCCGGCAACGTGGTCTCGTGGCAGGACACGTGCGACTCGATCGCCGCCCACGAGCGCGCGGTCATGAGCGACGAGAGACCGGACGCCGTCCTGTGGTACAGCGGGACGGAGAATGAGCCGATGCTGGTCGACGGCGCCTCCTATCCACCGGATACGCCGCAGCATGGCCGCGCGCTGCGCAGCGCGATGCTCGCGGCCCACGACCGCCTGACCGCGCACGGAGCGCGCCTTTACCTCGTGGAGTTGCCGCCGCACGGGCCGCCGCCGGGTGGGTGTGCGGATCCGCAGGCCAATCCGCAGTGCGCGATCAACGAGACGTTCAATGCAACGGTCCCGTACGTCAACGCGCAGCTTCGCTGGCTCGCCGGCCGTTACGACGACACGACTTTCGTCTCGCTCGACAACCTGATCTGCCGCGGTGGCCCGCCTTGTCCCACGACCATCCACGACGTTCCGGTGCGGCCGGATGGAACCCACTTCTCCGACACCTTCGCCCCACGGGTCGCGACAACGCTCCTGGCCGCCGTGGTGCCTGCGTCGTAGGACCTGCACCTAGACTGCCGGCCCGTGGACTTCGCCCTGACCCACGAGCAGCAGGACTTCGTCGCCGCGATCCGCGACTTCTGCCGGCGCGAGGCCGGTACCCAGGAGCAGCGCGCGGAGCTCACCAACGGCTACGCCGAGGCCCACAACGACGGGCTCTACCGCAAGATGGGCGAACTCGGCTGGCTCGGCGTCACGATCCCCGAGGAGTACGGCGGATCAGGCGGAGGCATGCTCGAAGCCTGCCTCTTCATGGAGGAGACCTCGCGCGGCCTGGCGCCGATCGGCGGCTACGCGACGACGCTGATCGTCGCCGGCGCCACCCAGCGCTTCGGCACCGAGGAGCAGAAGGCCGACGTGCTCGGAGGGATCGCGAAGGGAGACGTGGAGGCGATCGCGATGACCGAGCCGGAGGCCGGCTCCGACGTCGGCTCGCTGACCACCTCTGGCGAGCGAGTCAACGGCGGCTTCGTCCTGCGCGGCCAAAAAGTCTTCTGCTCGAACGCCCGGATCGCCCGCCACATCCTGATCGTCTGCCGCACAACCAAGGGTGACGACAAGCACCAGGGCCTGTCGATGATCTGGATCCCGAGCGATGCAGACAACCTCCAGATCGACCCGATCGACACCCTCGGCGGGCGCGAAACCGCCCACCTGTACCTCGACGGCGTCGAGGCGCCGGAGTCCTCGGTGTTGGGCGAGGTCGACCAGGGCTGGACCCAGCTGATGGCGGGCCTGAACGTCGAGCGCCTGATCCTCGCGGCGACCATGCTCGGCATCGGCCAGCGCGCCTTCGACGACGCCCTCGCCTATGTCAAGGAGCGCCGCCAGTTCGGCCGCCCGATCGGCTCCTTCCAGGCGCTCCAGCACCGGCTCGCCGACCTGGCCACCGAGCTGCAGTCCGCCCGCCTCATGACCCACTGGGTTGCCTCGAAGGTCGACGAGGACCCCGACCGCATGCTTCCGCAGGAGGCCTCGATGGTGAAGCTCCTCGTCACCGAGACGGCGCAGAAGGCGGCGCTCGAGGGAATGCAGATGATGGGCGGCTACGGCTACTCGTCGGAGTACGACATGGAGCGGCTGGTGCGCCAGACGCTGGTCTCGACGATCTACGGCGGGACGTCGGAGATCCAGCGCAACATCATCGCCAAGACGCTCGGGCTCTAGGCGGCGGCGCTCAGACTCGGCGGGCGCGATCCTCGCCGACACCGAGCGCCTCGGCGATGGCGATCAGGCCCACCGCCGCGATGACGCCGACGATGGTGCCGATGAAGTTGAGCTCGAAGATGTCCCCCTCGCCGATCGCGCTCGCGACGATCCCACCGACGAGCGCGCCGCCGATTCCGAGCAGCACCGTCATCAGCGCCCCGATGTGCTGACGGCCGGGCAGCACGAGCCGGGCGATGATCCCGATCACGATCCCAATGACGATGAGTCCGAGAATCTGCATGCACCGTCCCTTCCCACGAGCGGGATGGCGCAAACGGACGAGGGCAGCGGACTCCTAGCCCGCGGGTGGCGTCAAATCCACCTATGGCGTGGATATGAGGCCGTTCGCTGATTCCTACGGCGCGGTCACCGTGCGCGGCGCGGAGAACTCACGTGCTCCCGTCCACGTTCGTCGCGGTGGCCGTTATTTGTTGCCCGACGGGCGCTCACCGCCGCAGGTCCGACGCTGGACGGGCGCGGCGTAAGCGTGGTGCGACTACGCCGCGGTCGCTACCTCGGCCCAGATCGTGCGCTCCGCGCCACCGGTGAGGCCCCACCGATCAGCCAGTCTGTCGATGACGAACGTTCCCCAATCGGCGATGGGATCGTCGGCGACGACATCGTGCTGACCGTTCACCTTGACGGTTGGGGCGACCGGGCCGGTCGCCTCGAGACGAACGCCGTCCCCCAGGAGCTGAATGGTGAGGCCTATGGGCTGGTCATTCCAGCCTGGCGCCGGGCCGACCACCTGCGCGATGAGCTCGCTTGCCAGCAGAGCGCCGCTGCGCCGTTGATCGTCCTCCATGCCATCCAATAGCCCGGAGACCTCGGCCGTAACGTCCTTCATGCTCCGGGAGGGATCGACGCGCAGTTGATGCGTGACCCCCGCATCGCCATTCGTCCCGGCGGGCGTAGTCAAGTCCGACATAGTTCTGTGCCTCCTGTGTGGCCCGTCCCGCGTCCAGATGGGCGGCGGTCCGCTCCACATTGAAGTTCAGGCCGGCTACTCGGACGGAACTCGCCTTTCAAAACGCCAACCGCGAGAGCGTCGGTCTACGAACAGACTACGCCGATTGCCGGCGGGCGGTCGCACTCCCGGACCTCGACGAGGAGCTCGGCGAAGCGCGTCCGCCTACGGGAATGTATTCAGCTCGACGTTCGTGTAGATGTCGGTCTGTCCCAGCGGGGGTCCCGGTGTGTTGCGACCGTCCGTCCAGAGCGGATACATCACGTCGCCGCCAGCTGCGAACCCGTTGTAGTCGCCGATGAAGGCCCCGGAGCTGAAGAAGCTCCGGTTCGGGTTCCACGGCTCGGTGCTGATGTCGTGGTTCGTCCAGTTCGCGCCGCCCATGCCGGCCGAGCCCTGCCAGGTCGTGATGGTGGTGTTTCTCGGCGACTTGCGGTTGTCGAACCAGATCGCGTGGAGGCCGCCCTGCGGGTCGACGTCCATCCACGGGAAGAACTGATCGTTTGGCGCTGGGCGGCCATTGATCGTCCTTGCGACGTAGTGCATGTTCGACCAGGTCTGGCCGTAGTCGGTCGACTTCGTGAACGAGATGTCGGCCCCTGTCGTCGCGCGGTTGACATTGTTCTGGACGATGTAGTTCAGGGAGTGGTCCTTCGGGTTGAAGACGAGCGGCGCTGAGGTGGACGCCGGCAACCGGGCGTTCTTGTTCGGCAGCAGATCGTCCGGGTCGGGGTTGTCTTGCCACTGGCCGGGCTTGTTGACCTTGTGGGCGGCGCCGAAGCTCGCGCCCCCGTTGACGGACCGCCTCATGAAGATCCCGTGGTCGATCGACGTGTTGCACTCCTCGGTCATGTAGGAGATGTCGAGGCCGCCCTGGTTGTCCACGACCGGCTGGGCTCCCTGGTTGGCCGACGGCCCGACGCCGTCCTCGCCGGGCGCGTCGGGCACGACCTTCGTGTGGCGCCACACCGAGTCGGTCAGATCGCCGTCTCCGTTCGGGTCGATCTTGTCCGTATAGGCCACCTGCACCGGGCAGTAGTCGCTGAAGCCGTCGGGCTGCATGTGGAACTTGATGTAGGTGACGTAGATGCGGCCGTAGTGCGGGCTCGACGGGTGGTTGTCGACCGTGATCTGTTCCTTGTCGTAGAAGAAGGCGGGCGCGAAGTCGTCGAGCTTCGGGCTGAAGTTCGTGACCGGGTAGGCGCCGGTGCGCGAACCGGTCCAGGTCTGGCCGTTGTCGGTGGATTGGATCACCTCGACCTCGGAGGGGAACGAGGCACGGAAGAAGCACAGCTGGGCGAAGTAGAACGCCTGGTCGCGGCGGCTGTACGCCACCGCCGGATCGCCGCCGCCACCGCAGAAGTCGCCCGTCTCCAGCACACGTGCCGAGCGGTCCTGCGTCGTCCAGGTCCGCCCGCCGTCCGCGGTCGTGTAGATCTGCGATCCGCCGTTCACGTAGTCGTTGGCGCCGCCGACGGCGACCATGTCGTTGAACGGCTTGTGGGCGATCTGGGTCTCGTTCTGCGGCAGGGGAGGGCTGGAGTCCTGGTTCACCTGCAGGTTCTGCAGGCTCGAGCCCGACGCCGCGGGCCCCGCGGTTACGGTCGAGCTGCCACTGAGCCGAGCCGACGCCTGCGCCCGCTGGAGGCCGGGGTCGCTGTATGCACGGACGCCGTTCGAGATCCCGCCGGGGTAGCGGTTGACGTGCCTCACCCACCGCGGTGTGCTCGCAACGGCGAAGCTCGCGGCCACCGCCATCGTTCCAGCAACCCCCACGAGCGCCGCGGCGAAACCCATCCTCTTCATCCGTGCATCCTCCTCATCCGTGCATCCTCCTCCGCCGACTACCTGCCGCAACAATACGCCTCGGGTCCTCCTCCGGTGGCCCGGGGGACGTCAGGAGGAAGACCGGGCGCCGGGCCCTAGGGCCCGTGCCACCCGGCCGCGTAGCACGGGTGGGCGCCGCACACGGGAATGATCCGTCCGTGCGGCTTGATGAATGCGGCGATCTGCTTGCGGACGGCGGCGGAGGTGTCGATCACCGTGTCGTGCGGATCGACGCCGTAGGAGTCGTTTGGCGCGGTGTTGGTGATCGGCGCCGGATCGGTGCCAAGGACTCCGCCTGACCCGTCCGGTCGCTTCGGCCCGATGTCCCAGACGAAGAACCCGTTGCCGTGCGAAGCGGGGCGCGCCTTGCCGTGCGCCATCAGCGGCCCGAGCTCGGGCAGCCGCGGGAAGAAGTCAACGAATGGGTCGGGGATGCGGAAGGCATCGACGGTGGGCCGGCGAAGCGGCGCGCCGATCGTGCGCGCCTCGACCTCGGTGGCGACGTTCGAGACCTGGTGGTCGCCGTAGGCCATCTCGATCAGGACCTTGTGCGCCGGGGTGCGCGGAAGCGGATCGCTCGTCATGTGGTTCGCAT
>JBJMKM010000113.1:0-7707 GCA_045805825.1 Solirubrobacterales bacterium | reverse complement strand
AGGCGCAGGAGTACCTCAAGCAGCTCCTCGGGAACGTTGCCCTACAGGCGCCCGCAGCCAGTGACTCGATGACCGCGTTCACGCAGGGCAAGGGCGACGTTGCCCTCGCCTACGAGAACGAGGCCATCGCGGCCAAGAAAGCCGGCGAGGACGTCGACTACGTCGTCCCCGACGACACGATCCTGATCCAGACGCCGATCGCGACCACCACGGACGCGTCGACCCAGGCGGAGGACTTCGTGAAGTGGCTGTACACGCCGGAGGCCCAGCAGATCTGGGCCGACAACGGCTACCGCCCCGTCGTCAAGTCCGTCCTGGACAAGAACGCGAAGGAGTTCCCCACTCCGTCCGGGCTGTTCACGATCGACAAGGTCGGCGGCTGGGATGAGGTGACGACCAAGTTCTTCGACGAGACGAACGGCATCGTCACGAAGGACGAGCAAGAACTCGGGGTGTCCACGAGCGGATGACGTCCGCCGTGTCAAGCACCTCGAGCGCTACCCCATCGAGGCCGGCCTATTGGCCGCGCCTCGGTGGGGCGGCGCTAGGTCGTGGCCTCGTCGTCACGTACCTCAGCGTCATCGTGCTGATCCCGATCGCGGCGCTGGTCGCACAGTCGACCGATGGTGGCTGGAGCGCGTTCTGGAACGCGATCTCGAGCCCGGAGGCGTGGTGGGCCCTCAAGTGGACGCTGATCGCATCGGTGATCGTGGTCGTCATCAACGTCCTCGCCGGGACGGCGATCGCCTGGGTCCTCGTCAGGGACAACTTCCCCGGGAAGGCCGCGCTCAACGGCGTGATCGACCTGCCGTTCGCGCTGCCGACGGTCGTCGCGGGAATTACGCTCCTCGCGCTCTACGGACCCGGAAGCCCCGTGGGAGTCCACGCGGCCTATACGAAGGTCGCCGTCATCATGGCGCTGGCCTTCGTGACCCTGCCGTTCGTCGTGCGCGCCGTTCAGCCGGTGCTGATGGAGGTCGACGTCGAAGCCGAGGAGGCGGCCAGATCCCTCGGCGCCGGGCCCGTTACGACCTTTCGGCGCGTCATCCTGCCGAGCCTCATGCCGGCGATACTGGCCGGGTCGGCGCTCGCCTTTGCGCGCGCCATCGGCGAGTTCGGCTCGCTCGTGCTGTTCGCGGGCTTCATCCCCTTCAAGACGGAGGTCATGTCCGGCCTCATCTACCAGGGCATCGGTTCCGGCAACCTGACCGGGGCCGCGGCACAGTCGGTGCTGCTGCTCGCGATCGCGCTGGTCGTGCTGCTCATCTTCGGCCGCCTGACGAAGTGGAGCCTTCGCCATGCTGGCTAGCGGACGCTTGAGCAGGTGGGGCCTTCGCAGCTTCGCGCTGGGCTACCTCGCCCTGCTGCTGCTGATCCCGCTGGGGATGATCTTCTTCCGGGCCTTCGAGCACGGCGTGGGCACCGCGTTCGATTCGGTGACGACGCCCGACGCCCTCCACGCCTTCTATCTCACGCTCCTGGTCACCGCCATAGCCGTTCCCTTCAACACGATCTTCGGCGTCGGCTGCGCGCTGCTGCTCGTCCGGACGAACTTCCGCGGCAAGGCCCTGATCAACGCGATCATCGATCTCCCGTTCGCGATCTCACCCGTGGTCATCGGCCTCTCGCTGCTGCTGGTCTACAGCGAAACGGGCTGGTTCGGCGACTGGCTCAACGCCAACGGCATCCAGGTGATCTTCGCGCTGCCGGGCATCGTGCTCGCGACCATCTTCGTGACCCTGCCGTTCGTCGTCCGCGAGGTCGTTCCCGTCCTCCACGAGGTCGGTGACGAGCAGGAGCAGGCGGCGCGGACGCTGGGCGCCAACGGGTGGCAGACTTTCTGGCGCATCACCCTTCCGGCGATCCGGTGGGGCGTCAGCTACGGCGTGGTGATCGGAACCGCCCGCGCGCTCGGCGAGTTCGGCGCGGTCGCCGTGGTGTCGGGCCGCATCGCGGGCCAGACGCAGACGGCGACCATCTGGATCTCGGAGGCGTTCAGCCGTTACGACTACACCGGCGCCTACATGGGCGCGGTGATCCTCGCGCTGTTCGCGGTCTCGATCTTGGTGGCAATGAACTTGTTCAAGCGAAAGGAAGCCTGATGAGCATCATCGTCGAAGGCGCAAGCAAGAACTTCGGGGATTTCGTGGCCGTTGAAGACGTCTCGATCACGGTTCCCGACGGGTCGCTCACGGCCATCCTGGGTCCCAGCGGAAGCGGCAAGTCGACGCTCCTGCGGATCATCGCCGGCCTCGAGGAGCCGGATAGCGGCCGGATCCTGATTCAGGGCAACGACGCCACGAGCATCCCGGCGCAGCACCGCGACGTCGGCTTCGTCTTCCAGCACTACGCCGCGTTCAAGCACATGACGGTGCATGACAACGTCGCCTTCGGCCTCAAGATCCGCAAGCGCGAGAAGGGCGAGATCGATCGCCGGGTAAACGAGCTTCTGGCGCTTGTCCACCTGGACGGCCTCGCCAAGCGCTATCCCTCGCAGCTCTCGGGCGGCCAGCGCCAGCGCATGGCGCTGGCCCGGGCGCTTGCGGTCGAGCCTCGCGTGCTGCTCCTGGACGAGCCGTTCGGCGCTCTCGATGCGCAGGTGCGAAAGGAGCTTCGCGCCTGGCTTCGCCGCCTCCACGACGAGGTCCACGTGACGACGATCTTCGTCACCCACGACCAGGAGGAGGCGATGGAGGTCGCCGAGCAGATCGTGGTCATGAACAAGGGCCGCGTCGAGCAGTCGGGCGCGCCTCGCGAGCTCTACGAGCATCCGCGCAGCGAGTTCGTCATGGGCTTCGTCGGCGCCGTCAACCGCCTGGGCTCGCTGTTCGTGCGCCCGCACGACGTCGAGATCCTGACGCAGCCGGAGCCCGGAGCCGACGAAGCGATGATCGAGCACCTCGTGCACCTGGGGTTCGAGGTCCGGGTCGAGCTGGTGCTCGGCGACGGCGACGGCCTGTGGGCGCAGATCACCCAGGCCGAGGCCGAGGAGCTCGAGCTCGACAAGGGTCAGATCGTCTACGTGCGACCGAGCCGGGCGCGGGTGTTCGACTCCGACGGCGCGCAGTCGTCCAACGGGCGCAGCCCGTCGACGGAGGAGCTGCAGGCCGCCTGACGGCCCGCCGCGCTCAGTAGGCCCGGAGGTCGGGCTTCTTCCCCAGCTCCTTGACGCCGGTCGGGATCCGATCGGCGATCACGTCCGCGAGCGTGACGTTGTCGAGGATGCCGCGGACGTTATTGCGCAGCGCTACCCAGACCTCGCGCAGCGGCTCGGCGGCCCCGCGATACTCGAGCTCGTCGGGGCGCTCGCCACGCACGTGGGCCAGTGGCCCTTCGGCCGCCCTCATGACCTCGCCGACGGTGATCTCGGCGGGCGGCCGGCTGAGCCAGTAGCCGCCCTCGGCGCCGCGCCGGCTCTCGATCAGGCCGTGATGCCGCAGGTCTCCGAGGATGTTCTCGAGAAAGCGCACCGGGATCCCCTGAGCCCCGGCGATCTGGTCGCCCTTCATCGGCCCGGAGTCGTACGCGCCGGCGAGCTCGACCGCCGCGCGCACCGCGTAGTCGGCTTTGGCAGAGACGCGCACGTGTCCATTGTGTCCGAACGGGCGGGCGGCCCGTCGCGCTGGCGCGGGCAAGTAGGGGAGGGCCGCAGGAATCGAGTGTGGACTTGGGGGCGTTATAGGCCCCGAATCACTCGCTCGATCGCCGAGTGAGTGATTCGACCGCATCTATCGGCTCAAACACTCACTCGCGGTGATGAGTGGCGGGATCCATCTCCCACTTCGCGCCGTTCCAATTGCTGCCAAGTCCATGCCAAGGCGTTGCCTAGGTGAAGAGCTTGTCCGTGATGGCGTTGTAGAGGCCGTAGAACATCAGCGCCGCCGCGAGCATCGCCACCATCGATGGCGCGATCCACCCGCGGCGGTCCAGGCCCCGCCGGTAGAGCGGATAGACAAGGAAGACGACTCCCTGCGCGATGAACAGCGCGATCAGCGCGGGCCGCAGCAGGCTCTCGTAGATCCCCTCCGGGTCGATCAGGCTGATCGCGTCGATCGCGATGAACGGCACCGCGATCACCGCCAGCGCGCCCCGTATCGGCACGCCGAGGACGTAGTGCGCGAGCCGGCCGAGGGCGAGGAACTCGATCACGATGAGGCCGACGATGCTCACCGCGCTGCCGAGGCCGATCGCCACGGCGAGGGAGTGACTGGAGTACGCGTCCGCGATCGCCATGCCTGGGATCTCCGCCGATCGCAGCTCGGGCGGCATCTGCGCAAACGGAATCGCGACCACCAGCAGGTAGGCGCTCACGACGCAGAACGCCGCGAGGATCGCGCCGCGCATGGCGCGAGTCCCGCCGCGGACCTCGCCGCCGAAGAACAGGGGAAGGCTCGCGCACACGAACAGGAGGCTGAGAGCCAGAGCTCCGTCGAAGAGTGGTCCCGCGCCCACGTGCGGCGCGAGCGAGTGGGCCGGTTGCGGCGCGTTCGCCAGCTCGACAACGCCCAGCGCGAGCAGCAGACCCAACTGCGCGACCGCACTGATCAGGAGGAGCACCGCTGCCACCGTGACCCGGAGCAGGACCAGCACGCAGATTCCCACGGGGAGGGCGAGCTCGAGCTCCGTCCGATACCCCGTCAGCCCCGGGAACACCGCCGGCAGGTGCTCGTAGACCACGTCGGTGACCGTGAAGGGCAGATAGAGCGCATAGCTCACAGCCCACACGCCCGCCTGCGCGTAGGCGATGCCCCGCCCGGCTCCGGCCTCGACGAAGGCGGTCAGTCCGCCAGCAGTGGCGATCCGGCGTGAATAGGAGAGCCAGATCGCTACCGGGGCGGCGAAGGCGGCGATGGCGATTACGGTGGCCAGCCCCGAGGAGACGACCGCGTCGCCGAGCGGCACGGGCAGATACTGGGCGCCCAGCGCGAGCGGGCCGCCGATCGACGCGACCGCGATTCCGACGAGGAGCGGGCCGGGGAGAGTCCGCTCCCCGGACGACGGGCTCACCTCGGCTACAGAAGGAGGCCTAGCCCCAGCCGGTCCCGCCGCTGCTGCTCGTGGTGGTGCTCTGCGTGGTGGTCGTCGTCGGCGTCGAGCTGCTGGTGGTGGGCTTCGAGCTCGTCGTCGCCGGGGCGGCCGCGCCACCCTGACTGGTGGTGTCGCTGGAACTTGACCCGCAGCCCGTCGCGACGGCCGCCACGAGCGCGAGGGCTGCAATCACAGCAACGGCGCGATAGGTGAACATCGACCAGCTTTCGCGAAGCATCTGTTCCTCCTGTAGGAGTCGGATCGACAGCCGAGAGCCCGTCGTCTGGACGGAATACTGCACACGCCCGTTCTTGGTTCAATCGTGCGGCGGGCTCGAGTGGACGATTGGATTCCGTTCTAACCGGGAGACGTGGACCAGCCGAGCGTGACGCTTGCGTTGGTGCCCTGGTACTTGTTGTCGCCGCGAACTGGGCGCGCAAGAGTGGGCGGGGCCGGCATGCCCGTGTCCTTGGGTTGTACCTCGAACCGGTAGGTCCCGCTTTCGCCGGGCGAAAATCGACCCGCCGTAATCGTTCCCATGTGGGCGAGCACACCGCCGTACTTCTGGCTTGTGGTTCCGGCCCGGGTGAGGAAGATTCGGACGATCAGGTTCTCGGCGAGCGTGCCCCCTCCCGGGCCTGGGGGACTGAGCAGATCGAGCGGGGCGAGGTAGAAGTATCCACGCACGGTGCCGGTGTTCCGGAGCGTGACCTGGCCGGACGCCGTCTGGCCCGGCTCCAGGTTCGCCACTGAGACGATCGGGAGGCCCTCGAGGGAGTTGGAGATCTGGACCTCGCCGCTTCGGTTGATGACGTCGAGCGTCGGAGTGTCCCCCTTCGCAGCGGGCCGGCCCGTCAGGGCGGCCACGACGATCGCGAGCGCTGCCACGATCAGAAACGCGTTGAACGCGATCGAGCTCCGCTTCGACCGTGGACGGTCGGGGGTGACCGCTTGATTCATGGCAGGTCTCAAGGCTTGTCCTTGAACGCGACGTAGTCGTAGGTCGTGCCGTTGTTGTTGACCGTGACGCTCGTGCCGGCCTGAAAGCCGTCGCTCTGAAGCGCCGTGATGCCGGCGCTCTCGTTCGCGGTCGCGGTGAAGGGCTGCGAAGCGGTGCCGGCGAGCGAGCTTGGGCGCATCGCTCCGGCGCGGCCGGTGGTCGTGTCATTGGCGTGGACCATGACGAAGGAGGGCTGGAATCCGACCCCAGTGACCGAGCGGCTGACGCCGGTGCCGGTGTAGGCGCCGGTGTCCATCTCGTCGACGTCCTCGTTCCAGGCGACGTAGTAGTAGGTCGCGGCAGTGGTGTTCACACTGGTGCTGTTGCCGACCGAGAATCCGGTCGAGTCGAAGGAGGCGATCCCGGTCGTGCTGCCGGTGTCGGCACCGAACGTGAAGGTGCGGGTCATCCCGCTCATCCGTTGAATGGCTGCCGTATTCGCCCCCGGCAGGACCATCGCGTACTCGGGAGAGAAGCCGAGCCCCGTGATCGACTTGCTCGTGCCGTTGCCGGTGTAAGACCCCAGGGCCATGTGACCCGCGTAGGACTTGAAGGCGGTCCACTGAAAGGTGCTGCCGTTCTTGTTGACCGGGTTCGAGCTCGCGTTGCCGCCGCCGATGGTGAACCCGTCCGAGTCCAGGCTCTGGATCAGGTTCGCGGTCAGCGCGGTAGTGCCAGTCATCGGCTTGGTGACGTCCCCGGCCATCGTGGAGGTGCGGATCTCCGCGACGCCGGAATTGTCGGCTGACTTGACGATCACGACATCGGGCTGAAAGCCGACGCCAGTGATCGCGCGGTTGTCGGTGTTGTTCCCGGTATAGCTGCCACTCGCGACCCGGATCCCCGGAAAGGAGGAGGCGGCGCTGAGGACGTTGCTTGGATTGGATTTCGTCGCGGTGAAGCTCGCCCCGGACGTCGCGGTCGCCCATGCAGCGACGACCACCAAGAGGAGGGCGGCGGCGACGGCCAGTCGGCCTCGGTTCCTCATGATGCGATCGCGCTCCCCTCGGCGGGGGGAGGAACGCTCGCCCCCTGCCGCTGCTCGTGTGCGGCGATGATCGCCAGGTTGCGGGAGTGCGCCTGCTCGCCCGCCTCGCGCCACAGCCGCGCGCACAGAGCGAACGCGATGAGCAGCGCCGGGAGGCCGATGACGAGCATTCGGACCGGGAGCATCGACAGCGCGGCGATGCCGTACCCGAGATAGGGGATCGAGAAGGCAACCTTGGCCTGGGTCGGCTGACTCAGCTGAAACTGCCAGGGGTCTGCCTTTTCGTTGGCGTCGCCCTTGGTGCGGTAGGAGATGCCGTCCTTGCCGTGGTCGCTGATCGAGACGAGGCGGTGCGTGATCAGCCCATCCACGCCGGAGCTCGCCGGCGGGGTGTAGGTGATGACGTCCCCGACCTCGAGGTCGGGGACCGGGACAGCCTTGTCGAAGACGATGGAGCCACGGTCATAAGTGCCCGTCATCGAGCCACTCGTGATCACGTACCGCTGGTAGCCGAACGCCGCGGGCAGGAGCATCGTCGCGGCGAGGCAGAGCCCCGCCGCGACGATGATGCCCGATAGCACCTTGCGAACGACTCGCATCGTCTTTCTCACTTAGGTGGTGCTAGCTCCGGAGAGTGCCTACTGGACCGCGGTCCAGTCGAACGTGGCCGAGGAGCTGTCGCCCTGATAGG
>JBJMKM010000112.1:0-19719 GCA_045805825.1 Solirubrobacterales bacterium | reverse complement strand
GGCAGCCCGGCTTCGCCACGGGCGGGCCCTTCGCAATACTCCCCCGCCCGTGTTCGAGAAAGTCCTGATCGCAAACCGCGGCGAGATCTCCATTCGCGTCGCCAGAACCCTCAAGGAGATGGGGATCGGCTCGGTCGCCGTCTATTCCGAGATCGACCGCGACGCGCCGCACGTCCGGGAGGCCGACGAGGCGTTCCTGCTCGGACCCGCCGCACCCGCCGAGAGCTATCTGAACGTCGAGAAGATCCTCGATGTCGCTCAGACGGCCGACGCCGAGGCGATCCACCCCGGCTACGGCTTCCTGGCCGAGAACGCGCCCTTCGCGGCCGCCTGCGAGAAGGCGAAGATCACCTTCATCGGACCGCCCGCCAAGGCGATCGAGGCGATGGGCTCGAAGACCGAGGCGCGGCAGATCATGCAGAAAGCCGGGGTGCCGATCGTCCCGGGCGCCACCGAACCGGTGAAGGACGTCGAGGAGGCGAAGAAGCAAGCCAAGGAGATCGGCTACCCGATCGCCTGCAAGGCGGCCGGCGGCGGCGGGGGCAAGGGGTTCCGCGTCGCCAAGAGCGCCAAGGAGCTCGAGGAGGCCTTCGACGGCGCCTCACGCGAGGGCGAGAAGTTCTTCAGCGACCCCACCGTCTATCTCGAGCGCTACCTCGAGGACCCGCGTCACGTGGAGGTCCAGGTCCTCGCCGATTCGAAGGGCAACGTCATCCACCTGGGCGAGCGCGACTGCTCGATCCAGCGCCGCCACCAGAAGCTGATCGAGGAGGCGCCGGCGCCGCACGTCGATGAGGAGATGCGCGAGCGGATCGGCAAGATCGCGACGGACGCCGCCGCGGCGGTCGGCTACCGCTCCGCCGGAACAGTCGAGGGGCTACAGGACGGCGACGATTACTTCTTCCTCGAGATGAACACGCGCGTCCAGGTCGAGCACTGCGTGACCGAGATGGTCACCGGATTCGACATCGTCCGCGAGCAGGTGCTGATCGCGGACGGGGCGGAGCTCTCGATCTCACAGGACGACGTGGAGCTTCGCGGTCACGCGATCGAGTGCCGGGTCAACGCCGAGGCCGCGCACAAGAACTTCGCTCCGGCGCCCGGCAAGATCACGAGCTACATCGAGCCGGCCGGGCCCGGCGTGCGGGTGGACTCCGGCGTGCGCGCCGGGTCCGAGATCACGCCGCTATATGACCCGATGGTCGCAAAGCTGATCGTCTGGGACACCGACCGCGAGCGCGCCACCGCCCGGATGTTGCGGGCGCTCGGCGAGTACGAGATCGGCGGCGTCACGACGCTGGTTCCGTTCCATGAGGCGATCCTCGCGACCGATCAATGGCGAAACGCCGAGACGGCCCGGGACCTGATCGGAGATCGGAAGTGGCTGAAGTCCCTCGAGCCGGCGCCGGTCGAGGCGCCCGCCGACGCCGACGGCGAGGGGGAGGCCGATGATGCGATGGCCCGCAGCTACAAGGTCGAGGTCGACGGGCGACTTCACAGCGTCAAGGTCATCGGCGCGGCGGCACCCGCCGCCGGCAACCCGGGACCGGCCGTGGGCATGCGCCGCCCTCCGCGGCGCGAGCGCGCAGCTGGAGGAGGGGCAGGCGGCGGGGGGACCGATGTCCTCGTCTCGCCGATCCAGGGGACCGTGCTGAAGGTACCCGTGAGTCAGGGCGATGAGGTCGAAGAGGGCGCCCTGATCTGCGTGGTCGAGGCGATGAAGATGGAGAACGAGATCACCTCCCACCGGGCCGGCAAGGTGGCGGAGCTGTCGGTGGCGGAGGGCGGCTCGGTTGCCGCCGGTGACACGATCGCTCGCATTGAGTGACCCATCCCTCCCCTGGCGCGGCCCCGGCGGGGAGCGCCCCGACCTGCCGCTTCCACCCGAGAAGCTTCCGCTTCGCCGCGAGGGTCTGTGGCGCAAGCGCTGGCGGTATGCCGCGGCGTTCAGCGATGAATTACTCGTCTGCGCGGCTCGGATAACCGTCGGTCCGCTCGGGCAGACCTTCTGGGCGATCTGGCACCGCGGCGAGCAAAAGCTCTTGGAGAACACGATGATGCTGCTTCCGTCGGCGCGCGGAGAGGTGTGGACCGAGCCGCGCGACGGGGATGGGCAGCTCATGTACGCCCCGGATGAGGGGTCCGTGCTCCGGATCGAATCGAGCCACCCGGACGTGGGAGAGGTGCGGGCCTTCCTGCGCTTCGGCGGCGGGCGCTGGGTCGAGGTGGTATGCCCCACGGAGGACCGCCAGTACGTCTGGACACGAAAGCGCGTCGGTGGGGAGGTCGAGTGCGACGTTCGCCTAGGCGGGGACCGGCTGGTCTCGAAGGCGCGCGGCGTCGAGGACGAATCCGCGGGCTACCACCCGCATCACACGGTCTGGAGCTGGTCCGCGGGGGTGGGCAGCACCGCCGACGGCAGGTCGGTCGGCTGGAACCTGGTGAGCGGCATCAACGACCCACCGGAGCGCTCGGAGCGGGGAATCTGGCTCGACGGCGAGCCGAGCGAGCCGGGCCCGGTGGAGTTCGAGGGGCTGGATGCAATTCGCTTCGACGACGGCGCGCGGCTCGATTTCTCGGCCGAGTGCGAACGCCAAAAGGACGAGCACCGCCTATTCGTCCACTACTCCTACCGCCAGCCGATGGGAACGTTCTCCGGCACCCTCCCGGGCGGGATCGCACTCGCCTCGGGACTGGGCGTGATGGAGCACCACGACGCCCACTGGTAGAGCAGTCGGCTCACCCGGGATAGACGCTCTCGACGCTCCACCGCCATGGCGGTTCCTCGCCGGGTGGGAAGTCGTAGTGGTCGCGTCCGTAGAGCGTCTCGAGCGGCACGAGGACCGGGTTCGCGCTGTCGAGCAGCGGCGTGGACGCATAGCGCTCGACGTCGTCGGGCGTTGCTTGACGCAGGATGCGGTCCCACCCGATCCCGGGCCGGTAGAGCCAATAGCTCACCTCGACGCCGCCGCCGGAGCGGCGATGGTCCGCCACTGAGGTGAACGCCGTCACGCGCCGGTTCGACGCCGTGAGGCCGGGCCGGTCGCCGGGGGTCGCGCAGCCGGCCGTGCGGCAGTAGCGGAAGTCGACCGGTAACTCGGCCGCGCCGGAGCCGCCCGCCACCGGCTGCGGCTGCGGTGCCAGAGCCCTCACCAAGCCGCCGAGCGGTCTGCCGTAGGCCTCGGTGAGCGGGTCGCGCCAGCAGGGGTCCGGCAGCCGCGCGGGGCAGCGGATCCGGCGGTCGAGCTGGGAGCCGAGGCGACGCGCCTCGTCGCTCGGTGGGGCATTTATGAACGCGGCAACCGCCCCCATGACGAGCAGAGCGATCAGCACGACGAGCCCGACGTGCTCGACCGTCGCGGCGCCAGTGTCCGGGCGCGCTCGCATGCCGCCAGGCTAGGCGGGCGTGGCGCGCGCGAGACGCACCGGCTGTGCCGAATCTGGGTCGGGTTAGGCGAGACCCTCGCGCGCCTCGCGCACGAGGGTGACCGCCTCCGGGAACACGATCCTGATCGCGTCCCGAACCTGGACGGCCTGCTCGTCGCTGCCGCCAGAGAGGTCGAGGCGGTTGATCGCCGCGACGGTCATGTCGACCGCGAGCTTGATCGCGTTGTCCGCCCAGGCCACACGTTGCGTGTCCTGCATCTGGTTCGCGAGCTCGCCGAGGCGCTCCCGAAGCTCGTCCGGATCGCCGAAGATGTTGAAGCCTTCGCTTCCTTCCATTCAACGGATGTTAGAGAGGGCCCTCAGCGGATAGCCTGCGAGCGTGGCGCTTCCCGATCCCTCACCGCAGGCGACCGCACTCATCACCGGTGCGTCGGCAGGAATCGGCGAGGCCATTGCCCGCGAGCTCGCCGGGCGCGGTCACGGCGTCACGCTGGTCGCCCGCCGTGAGGATCGCCTGCGCACGCTTGCCGGCGAGCTCTCGGACCGCTTCGGGGTCCGCGCGGAGGCGCTGAGCGCGGACCTGGGGGACAAGGCCGCCCGCGAGGATCTGTCGCGCCGCATCTCCGAGCTCGGCCTCGACGTCGAGATCCTCGTCAACAACGCCGGCTTCGGCGGCGGGGAGGACTTCGCGAAGACTGACCGCGACCGCCTGGTCTCGATGGTCGAGGTGAACTGCGTGGCGCTCCTGGACCTCCAGGCGGTGTATCTACCGCAGATGGTCGAGCGCGGGCGCGGCTCGGTGATCAACATCGCCTCGACCGCGGCGTTCCAGCCGCTTCCCGGGGCCGCGACCTACGCCGCTACGAAGGCCTTCGTGCTGAGCCTGAGCGAGGCGATCCACCAGGAGCTCAAGGGAACCGGGGTCACGCTCACCGCGATCTGCCCGGGCCCCGTCAAGACGGAGTTCCCCGAGGCGGCCGGCCTGCACGGCGCGGAGGACCAGGTTCCCGGCATCCTCTGGATGGATCCCGAATCGGTCGCCAAGCAGGCAGTTGACGCCGCCGACGACGGCAAGCGGGCGATCATCCCCGGCCTCCTGAATCGCGCGGGCGCCCTGACCGGCCAGCACGCGCCGCGGATGCTCGCGCTGCCGATTGCCAAGCGTGTCTGGCGCCGGGCGCTCTAGCCATGCCCGGTGAGCTGACGCCCTGGGCGATCAGCGGCACCTACCTCGAGGCCTGCAACTGCGACGCGATCTGCCCCTGCCGGACGGTCGGAGGGCGCAAGGGCGGGCGCTCCACGTACGGCGCCTGTATGGGCGCGCTGTCCTGGGAGGTGCAGGAGGGCGGTACTCAGGGGCTCTCGCTCGAGGGTCTGCGGACCGTGCTCGCACTGCGCTACGACGACGACGAGCCGGGCTCGCCGTGGGACTTCGTCCTCTACGTCGACGATCGCGCCGATCCGGATCAGGGCAACCTGCTCAGGAAGATCTTCCTCGGAGAGCTGGGTGGGACGCCTCTGGACCAGTTCCCCTGGGTGTTCAAGCCGAGCCGGCTGCTGGCGCTGCGATCGGCGCCGATCGAGATCGACCACTCGGAGACCCGCGGGTGGTTCCGGGCAGGCAGTGAGGTCACGGTGCGGGTGGGAGAACCCGTCGCCGACCAGGAGCCCGTCACCTGCGTCATCCCGGGCCATGACCGCACAGGCCACGAGCTCCGGGGCGAGATCATCGAGGTGAGCGACGACCCGCTTGCCTTCGGGTTCGAGGGTAAGTGCGGCTACTGGTCGACGTTCTCGTATTCCAACGAGGGCTGAACCGCATCCGCTCGCGAGGCGACCGCGACCAGCACACCGCCCTTGCCGATGAGCGCCGCGATCAGCTCCACCGGCACGGACACCACCAGGACGATTGGCGTCGCGAGCACGGTCACGACGGCATCGATTGCGTACTTCAGCCGCGCGGCGAACCCGGACGGGCCAAGGCCGCCCGCCCGGACGCGCATCGCGAAGTTGTGGGTGAACGTGAACGCATTCACGATGGTCTGCCACATCCAGAGCTGGCCGGTGCCCCAGCGCGGCGAATCGACGCGGGCGAGCGACAGCCCCGTTTTGTGGGCGAGGAGCTCGAGAGCAGACGGCGTGGGGTAGAGGCCGCGTGCCGGCTCCAGTCCTGCCCAGTTGACGCCCCCGAGGCGCGCCTGCCAGCTGTCCCGATTGGCCACGCGAAGCTCCAGCCTGCCGTTCGCGAGATTTCTGGCGTTGGCGAGGAGCTCGTTGCCGACGTCCTCGTACTCGAGCCCCGCCGCCAGCCCCAGGCGGCAGTTCTCGCAGCGCTCGAGCAGGGCCGGGCCCGCCGGCGTGTCGAGCTGGAGCCAGCCGTACAGCGGCTGCCCGCAGGCCGGGCACTGCGCGTGGCCCTCCGCCAGCTCCATTACCCGGCCCGGGTTGGAGCCTCGTATTCCACGCCCGCCGAGCCGAGCGAGTCGAGGAAGTCGGCGGGATCGAACGCCTGCGAAGGCGCCAGTGCTCCGCGGCGATCGTACCCGGGCCCTGCGAAGCGCAGGGCGCCCTCGACAGTGGTGCGCGCCGTGAGGCCGTATGGATCGGATCCGCTCACCTGTCCCCGCCTGTACCCGCTCTCGCCCCGCGCCTCGCATTCGATGAGGAAGCGGCTTTGCCGCCGGCTCTCCTCGCTCGGGCCTTCCGGCAGGCGCGGGACCATGGCCTCGAGCGCCCGCCGGATGGGTGTTCGCATCGCCAGCTGAAACGGCGCCATCACGAGCGATGCCGCGGGACCCGGCAGCGGCACCGCGGTCGACGCGCTCAACAGCGTCCTGACCCGCGGTGTGTGCACGTGTTTTGGCACCGTGATGTGCTCGCCGGCCGGGTAGCGGACCATGCTCTGGCGCCCGACCGGCGCGCCGAACTCCCAGGTTCCGCGGCCCACGCTCTGCGGGGCGGCCTGGAGCTGCGCGTCCCGCCACTCGACGTCTCCGCCGGCAAGCATCCCGAGCGCGGACAGCGCCGTGCCTCGGGTAGCTCCGAAGCCCTTGACCCAGTAGGCGAGGGCGATCTCCTCGACGGGATCGTCGCCCGCCACGAGCGACGCGATCATGTCGCCGGGCACGTAGTCGAAGCCCATGGCCGTAACCAGAGCTACCCCGCGCTGCTGCGCCGCCTCCCCGTAGCGCTCAAAGACCAGGCGCATGAACGGCTGCTCGCCGGTCGTGTCGAGGTAGTGCGTACCGGCGTCCACCGCCGCGGCGAGCACCGGCTCGCCGTGAAGCTGGAATGGCCCCGCACATGCGATCACGGCGGCGCACGGCTCCAAGAGATCCCGCATCCCACGACCGTCGTCGAGCGACACAGTGCGGGTCTCGGCGAGGTCGCCGATCTCCTCTGCCAGGATCTCCAGCTTGGCGGCGTTGCGCCCGGCGAGGATCATCCGCGCGCCGCGCCGCCGGAGCTCGGCGGCGACCAGGCGTCCCGTGAAACCTGTGGCGCCGTACACGGCGATTGGCCCTGTCTGCTCCGGGTTTGCCGGCATCGCCCCGGAGATGCTATTTGCGCGGCACTGCGGCCACGCTCACCCGTTACGGTTACGCGCGATGCAGCTCCGGGACATCATGACCAGCGGCGTCGTGACCGCCGGCGTGGAGGACGACGTCCTCTACGTGTCGCAGCTCATGCGTGACCACTCGGTGGGCTCCGTGGTCCTGTGCGATCCTCAGGGCGATCCGGTTGCGATGGTGACCGACCGCGACCTCGCCGTCCGCGTGCTGGCCGAGCGACGGCCGCTATCCGAGCCGGTTGGGCCGCATTCTTCTCGGCCGCTCGTCTCGGGAGAGCCGGACATGGCCCTCGAGGAGGCGGCTGCCCGCATGGTCCAGCACCGGATCCGGCGGCTGCCCGTCGTGGGGCGGGACGGCCTCGTGGGCATTGTCACGCTCGATGACATCGCGGTGCGAACGGGCAACCTCGAGGTGGCCCAGCGCATGACCCACGACGTGATCGAGGGCGCCTTCCCCGAGTTCTTCTTCCACGAGCGGGGGTAGCAGCGCGACGATGCCGGCCACCCCGGGACAGCACACCTGGCAGCGGCGCTTCGAGAGCCTGATCGGGTTCGCCGCCCCGGCGCTCGACCTCCTGCTCACGGTCGGCGACGGCGCCTCGCGCGTCCTGCAGCCCGGGGCGGACGACTACTACCCGATCCGCCCCGCGGCGGAGGCCTTCGAGCTCGATGAGAGGCGCCGGGAGAGCCGCCCGGCGCCCGTCGACTGAGGCCCGGGCTCTCGTGGACCGAGAGCGCACCCTCGAGCGCGAGCGTCGCTGGGCTGTTCCGGCGGCGGTCTTCAGCTTCTGCGCCAGCCTTCTCTTCCTGGCGCCGGTCGTAATCCAGGCGACGGCCGATCTGTACACCGGCCCGAGCACGGCGCGGCAGCTCGAATCGCTGGACGAGAACGCTTCGGCCATCGTCATGGGCTCGGTCGTGCGGGCACTCGCGTTCATCGCGCTGATCGGACCCCTCGTCTATCTGTTTCGCGCGGCGCAGGCGCGAAACCCGCGGGTCCAGCCGTCGCTGGTCGTGTTCGCCTTCATCGGCCCGGCCCTGTTCGCCGCGGCCGGGATTGCGGTAGCGATCGGAATCTCGAGCGCGGCGTCGGACTTCACCGGCCTCCCTCCTGAGCGTGAGCAGCCGTACGAGGAGTTTCAGGCGCAGATCAAGGACCAGGAAGCGCAGAAGACGATCGACAAGGTCACCATCTACTCCGCCAGCGACGCCCTCGAGGTGCAGCAGTCGGATGGTGCCTTCTACGCGGTGTCGAAGTTCCCGAGCGACGACGAGGGCACGATCGAGGGGCGCCTGGAGTCCGCCGGCATCGACCACGACACCGAGTCCGACACCGAAACCGGACCGCCGGATGCCCAGGCGACCGACGTCACCGACAATTCCAGCACCCTGCAGGCGGGCTACGGGCTGGAGCTGGCGGCTCGGCTCGGCCTGATCATCGGGATGGTCTACATCTCGCTGCAGGCGCTCAGAGCGGGCCTGCTGACGCGATTCATGGGGAGTCTCGGCATCGCGCTGGGCGCGGCGGTGCTGCTCATTCCGCCCGTGGTGTTCTTCGCCGCCATCATCTGGGCCTTCTTCCTCGGCTATCTCGGTCTCCTCTTCCTGGGCAGGCTTCCCGCCGGCCGGCCGCCGGCGTGGGAGACCGGCGAGGCGATCCCCTGGCAGCGACCCGGGGACGAGCCGCCGCCGGAGCGTTCGAGCGACGTGATCGAGGGCGATGCGACCGAGGCCGAGGCCGAGGACCAGGAGGCCGGTGGATCAGGACGATCGGCGGCGCCGCGCCAGAAGCGCAAGCGCAAGCGGCGCAACTAGTTCTACTCTGGGTCCGCCGCTACTCGCAGAAGGGACGGCCGTGCACCCGCTCGTCGCGCCCTTCGATCCCCGCGCAGTTCGACAGGTCGTGAAGCCGTTGCTGGAGGCTGTCCTGTTGGCCGTCCGTCGGGCACCTCGAGATCGCTCCTCCGTAACAGAGGTTTCGTAGCTCGAAGGGATCGCGCTCCAGGTCATAGCGCTCGACCTGCAGCGTCTCGCGGCACTTGCGCGTGGCCGGATCGGCCACCACGGAGTAGTGCTCCACGTAGATGGAGGTTCCGGTCCTGATCCCGTCGTAATGGCATGTCTGGTAGCGCCCCGACTTGCCGGCCCGGTATTCCGTCAGCAGTCCGCGATTGCCCGGCCACGCCCCGGTGTTGGTGACCAGCGGCATCAGCGAGCGGCCATCCATGACCCGGCACTCCCCGGTTGGCGGGCAGGGACTGGCGTCAGCGAGGTCGAGAATGGTCGGGGCGAGATCGATGTTGCCCGCCGGCGCGTGCACCTTCGGGACCTCGTCCTCGCCGGGCAAGTCGATGAACAGCGGCAGCCGGAGGGCCTCCTCGTACGGCAGGACCTTGCCCTTCTGGAGGCGGTGCTCGCCGAAGAACAGGCCGTTGTCCGACACGTAGATGAAGACGGTGTTGTCCAGCTCCCCCATCCGCTTGATGGATTTGCGAACGGTGGCGACGCTGCGGTCGACCGCCACGAGTGATGCGAGGGCGCAGCGCCAGTGGAACCTGACATTTACCTTGGCATCCCGGTCGAGCCGCGGCGATTTCCGCAGGAACTTGGGCTTGTCGGCAAGCTGCCGCTCGTTGAACGACGGAGGATGCGGAAGCGGTGCCCCGCGAAACGCATTGATGTCTTGCGGATCCGGCTTCGCGGCCCGGATGTGCTTGCCACTGCACCGGCTTACCTGCCGGCCTCCGGACCCGTGGGGGGCGTGCTCGTCGAGCTGGAGGTAGAACGGGGCCGCGTCCGGCGCGTATCGGTCGATGGCATTGACGGCGCTACGGGTGAGCACCCTCGTGATGTAGTCGCGCTTGTGCTTGCCGTAGTGGTGCCACTGCCCGTTTCTCGAGATGAAGTAGTCGTAGTAGCCGAATCGACCGCCGACCACCGTCCGCCAGTCGGTCCATCCGGGAGCAACGTCGGCGGGGCGGTCGACGAACTTCCAGTAGCCGTTTAGGAACTTGCCGACGTGGATCGTGTTGTACCCGGCCTGCTGCAGCCAGACGGGCAGGACGTTGTCCTTGTCCCTGAGCCCGGGGTAACCCCTGCCATTCGAGGTCACCCCGTTGTTGTGCGCGTATTGGCCGGTCAGAAGCGACGCCCGCGAGGGGCAGCACTGTGGGGTGGTCGCGATGTAGTCGCTGAACCTGCTGCCGCGCCTGGTGAGAAGGCGCATCGTTTTGGGCATGAACTTGTTCTTGAATTGACGTGCCGTCTGATCGTCCACCTGGATCACCACGACGTTTGGCTGTCCGCTTGACGGACCGGCCGAGCTCGGCGTTGAGCCCGCCACGGGGGAGACCGAGGAAAACAAAATGGTGGCGAGGAGAACCAGCAGGCCGATGGCGATCATGGCCCCGCCGCCTTCGTTCTTCGCCTTGAATATGACCCGGTCCAAGATGCTGGTCATACGACCCCTGACAAACCGAAGGATGCCGCAAAGTTCCGATGGATGTAGAGATCATGAGGGCACGTAGATCGGTCCGGCTCGTGGCGGTGAGTGCGATCACGCTATGCCTGACGTGGTCCTCTGCGGCCTCGGCTGCCGCGCCCCGGATAGTGGACGTGAGCAGGTCCGCCGGGATCTACGACTTCACCCGGACGTGGTCGGCAGAGGCAGGGGACATCGACAACGACGGCTCCGACGATCTGCTCGTGGGCAACCACTATGCGAAGCCGGCGTACCTGTATGTCAACCGGGACGACGGCACCTTCGCCCGGATCGCGGACAACTCGTTCTCCAGGCGCGATCGGCATGACTGCTCGTTTGGCGATGCCAATCGGGACGGGCTTCAGGACGTCTACTGCGCGATCGGCGGATGCAAGGGGAGATGCTTGAGCACCAACGAGCTGTGGATCCAGGGTCCCAAGGGGCAATTCACGGACGAGGCCGAGACCTATGGCGTCGCCGACAGGAGAGGCCGCGGTCGCGACAACACCTTCATCGACGTGAACCGCGACGGGTACGAGGACCTGTATGTCGGCAACGACTTTCCGCGCAAGGATCGCTTCAAGTCGAAGAACAAGCTGTTCATCAACGACCGCGGCCGTGGCTTTCACAGCGCTCCGGCGTATGGGTTGAACCACGAGGTGGGAGGCAAAATCGTCCAGGCGGTCGACTACAACGGCGACGGCTGGGGCGACCTCTTGGTCTGCGGCGAGCGACACCTGTTTCTGTATCGCAATGTCAGGGGAAGGCGATTCCGCAACGTCTCAAGCAGCGCCGGGATCGCGATGCCGTGCGAGGGCGCGGTGATGGCGAAGTTGAACCGCGACCATCGCCCAGACCTCGCGGTGATCACGTGGTCCCGTCTGAGCGTGCTCACGCAGAGACGCCAGGGGAACTTCAAGCGCCGCCTCGTGAAGCGTCTCAAGGGCGGCCGGGAAGTCGCCGGCGGGACGGTGAACGGCGATGACCTCGCCGACCTCTACGTCGTCCAAGCGGGACCAGCCGGTCGTGATCGGCCGGATCGCCTTTTCCTGAACGCAAATGGCGGCAGGCGCCTCCGGTCGATTCCGATTCCACAGACGCGGCGGGGAAAGGGCGACTACGTGACCAGCCTCGACTACGACGGAAACGGCCGCAGCGATTTTCTGGTCATGAACGGCCAGCTGGCGCACCCGGGCCCGGTTCGCCTTCTGGCAACACGACCCTGAGGACGTACCCTCGTGGTGACGACGAAGCGAAGCGAGGCGTGGAGGTGGAGATGACGCACCATGAGCATGAGCCACTTGCCGGCCAGCGTGCGGCCGTGATGATCGGCCCGCTGTTCGAGGACCTCGAGGCTGCCTACCCGTACTACCGGCTGAAGGAGGCGGGAGCGACCGTCGAGCTGATCGGAGTCGAGGGCGGCGCGGCACTCAAGGGAAAGCAGGGGATCGAGCTGACGACGGATCAGGCGGCGGCGGACCTGATCGCCGACGATCTCGACATCCTCGTGATCGCCGGCGGGTTCGGCCCGGACAAGCTGCGTACCGACGATGGGGTCAAGGACCTCGTTCGCGGGATGCAGGCCGCGGAAAAGCCCATTGCCTTCATCTGCCACGCCGGATGGGTGCCGATCTCGGCGGGCATCGTCGAGGGCCGGCGGGTCACCTCGGTTCCCGCGATCGCCGATGACCTGCGAAACGCGGGCGCCGAGTGGGAGGACTCGGAGGTCGTCGTTGACGGCAACCTCATCTCGTCGCGGCGTCCGCCGGACCTGCCGGCGTTCATGCGCGCGCTCATCGCGGTGGCGGTCGGCGAGACGGAGCCGGTTACAGCAGGTTGAGGCGGTCGCGCACCGCCGGCAAGCGGAGCGCAACGCCCACCAGCAGGAGGATGGCGCCGGCGAGCGCCAGCGCCGTGACGCCGAACCCGGTGAAGGGGAGCGTCCCCGAGCTCCCGCCGGCGAAGGATGAGGAGCCGGCCGACGACCCCGAGCCGGAGCTGCTGTTCGGCGAGCTGCCGCCGCTGCCGTTGTCATCTCCGGAATTGCCGCCGCCGCCTCCGCCGCCCCCCGACTGCTTCTGGACCTTCACGGTTCCCTTCATGTTCGCGTGGAAGGCGCACACGTACTTGTAGGTCCCCGCCTTCTTGAACTTGAAGGTGTAGCTGTCGCCCTGCTTGAGCGTCCCGGAGTCGAGGCCGTCGCCGGTGACGGTGTGCCCCTCGGGGGCGTCCGACTTGTTCTTCCAGCTGACCTTGCCGCCGGTCGTGACCGAGATCGAGCGCGGTGAGAACGCGTACTTCGACGGCGTGTCGCCGACGATGTCGACCAGGCTCTTCGACGCCTTGGCCTTCGTGCTCTGCGTGCCGATGAATCCGGTGGCTCCGGTTGCGCCCGCCGCGCCGGTTACGCCGGTTACGCCGGTCACATCGGTCGGGCCGGTGACGCCGGTTGGACCGGTTGGACCCGTCGCGCCTGTCGTCCCACCGACGCCGGTTACACCGGTCGCCCCCGTGGGGCCCGTGACCCCGCCCGGGGACGGCTCGGAATCATCGCCCGCCGCCAGTGCCGCCGGCCCCCCCATCAAAGCCATCGTGGCCAGGAGCGGCACGATCGCTCGCGCCCTCATGCGAAGACCCTAGTTGAGCACCACCCCGCTGCCAAGTGCCTGAGATACGGCACCCAGGCGGCAGAGGTTCATCTCCGGGTTGCCGTCAGCCTCTTGCGATGCGTGCGGATCTCGCTCAAGATCCGCTCCAGGCGCGGCTCCCGGGACGAATCCACGTGGCTCATCGCCCGCGCGATCGCGGGGTGGACGGCGGCGATCCGCTCGTACATCGCCTGCGCAACCGCGCGATAGGTCGGGTGGCCCTCGCGGCCCGATCGAAGCTCGATGAGGTGCATGGCCTCACGAGCGTTCAAGTCCAACACGTACCTGATCCGGTAGCCCAGGCACAGCGCGTACGGCGCCGCGTCCGCGAGCCCGGCGTCGCGCAGGCGCTCGAACTCCAGCCGCGACAACTCGAGAGCCCGTTCGTACTCGTCGCCGGCGCCGGCCTCGCGCACCTCCTCAGGAACGCCGGCACCGAGATGGGGGCCGAGCTGCTGCCACTGGCAGGTCAGCATCCGGTGACGCTGGAGGTCGCGAAAGCCACCGTAGTCGGAGACGATCTCGAAGCGGTAGCGAACGGCCTCCCACCCCCGGCCGGGGCGATGCCGCCGGTTTGGCCGCTCGCCCGCGAGGTCGGCGATGAGATCGGCTCGCTCGAGCGGATCGAGACCGTCGATCCTGCGACGGATCTCGGATTCGCTGGCGGCCGCGGACTCGAACAGCGACGCCGCGAGCAGGTCCTCCTCGCCGCCCTCGACGGCGATCAGATCCACGGAGGGTGCGTCGCCCTCCGCCGGCCGGTCCAGGCCGAGGCGAGCGACCGCACGCTCGGTGGCCTCGCGGCGTCCGCGCAGATAGTCGATCCACTCGCCGCCGCGGTCAGGGCGTTTGACCCTGGCCACGAAGCTGGGCATCACCTTCTCGAGCTCGGCGTGGATCATCTCCCCATAGGCGCGAGCCTCGGGCAGGGGCGATGCAGCCAGGCGCAGAAGGAGCTGCTCGTAGGCCTGGCCCGATGCGAATACGCCCACGTGGCTGAGCGTCGACGCCGGCAGCAATCCGCGCAGGAGGTCCAGCGCCTTCGCGCGAATCGAGCGGCGCCAGGCCGCCTCGGGCTCCTCGCCGCGCGGCCAGCGCTCCGCCGCCCAGCCCTGGACTGTCTCGAGGCCGCGGGAGTAAATGCCGAAGAGCTCGTCCATCCCAGAGCGGTACGCCTCGCCGAGCTCGTCGTCGGCGTAGTAGCGGTAGCCGCCGCCGGCGTCGGCCGGCATGGGCTGGTCGTACGGGATGTAGCGGGTGGATTGCTCGAGGTAGGCGGCCAAGCGCCCGCGCTGGAGGACCTTGGTGAGGATGTTGGACACCCACTCGCACGCCAGGTGCGCACCGCCGACCTGCGCGATCGAGTCGTCGCCGTAGCCCATGAAGACCCGCTCGTAGAGGCCCGCCGCGCGCTCGCCCTCCACGCCGTCGAACGGACGCCCGGCGTCGGGCACGTCGGCCGCGAATTCCTCGAGGAACAGGCGGCGAAGCGTGCCGGGATACCTGGAGTAGCGCGCGAACAGCGCGCCCTTGACGGTCTCCGGCAGGTTGACCAGGCAGAAGACCGGCCGGTCGAGGTTGGTGAAGTGGGGCCGGAGGAGGGCTTCCTCATCGGGGGTAAAGGTCTCAACCGGGTAACGCAAGGTGGCCGTGATCGTAGTCGCGTGGGCGGCGGCCGCGCGGGTCAACAGCGTGGCCTGACCGGCCCCTACTCGCTCCTTAACCGCGTGGCGGTGGCGGGGCGGCCATTACCTCGACCCGCTGCCCGCTCGGCAGGATCCCGAAGCTTCGCCGCTCGCCCCACAGCTCGTCGGCGTCCTCCACCTGGAACCCGGCGTCGCGCAGGCGAGCAACGGCCGATTCGAAGGCGCTCGCCACGACCGCCGGGTGCCCCAGCGTCGGCGTCGTCGGCTCCGGCGTGTGGATCAGGTGGATCTGGGTCGTTCTCGCCTCCAGCCAGGTGACGAACGGCGCGATCGAATCGGGCGCCGGAATCCGCTCGAAGCCGAGGATGTCGAAGAACTCGCTCGTGCGCTCCACGTCGTCCGGGGCGATCTCGAGTGAGACGTGATGAAGCATGGGCGGCGGCTCAGCGCGCTTCGACTCGAAAGACCGGGTGGTCGGGCGCGATCCTGCGGAGCTCCTCTTCCGAGGAGTCCGGACCGACGCCGCCGAAGAACGCTCCCACCTCCCACTTCCAGCGCCGCAGGTACTCGCGCAGGATGGGCGGCTTTAAGTCGTCGGGAACCTCCGTCGCGATGAACTCCTCGGCGCGACGGCCGACGAGCAGGCGGCCTTCGCCTCGCGCCCGCAGGTTCCTGACCCACTGCGTGGGCCCCCGCGGAGCGACGAGATACCTCGTTTCGTCCAGCACCAGCGGGTTGACCGGCGTGTGCCGCGGCTCGCCCGTGGTGCGCCCGCGCACCTCGAGGACGCGGGAGCCGGCGACGCTCACTCCCATGCGGGTGAGACCGGCCACCAAGCGGTTGAAGACGTTCTTCGTGAACCAGCCGGGGCGTTGGAACTGCTGCGCGATGCTGCGATTGTCGCAGGCGTTAGAGCAGCGACGAGAGCGAGGCCCCCGCGTGGCTCGCCCAGTCCACGAGCGGGGAGGGGATCACGCCGAAGAAGATCGTCGCGGCCGCGCAGACGGCCGCGGGGATCATGATCGCGAGGCAGTGCGTTCCCTTCGGCGGCCTCTCTGTCGGGACGTCAAGCGCGTCCGCCTCGGGGGAGCCGCCCGCCATCGCCGGCGCGGGCTCGGCGGCCGGTCGCATCCACACCGCGGCGATCACGCGCAGGTAATACGCCAGGGAGATCATCGTCCCGATCGCGATTGCGACGCCGAGGTACGTGTGCGAGGCGTCGACCGCCGCCTCGATCAGGTAGAGCTTTCCCATGAACCCGGCGGTCGCGGGCAATCCGGCGAGCGCGAGCATCGAGATCGTCAGCGGCCAGGCGAGCTCCGGTCGCTCCCGGCCAAGGCCCTGGACCGACTTGATGTCGTCGCCCCATGGAGTCTCGCGCTCGCGGATCACGATCACCGCGAACGTCGCCAGGTTCATCAGCGTGTAGGCGGCGAGATAGAAGACCAGCGCGTTGACGCCGATCTCCGAGGCGGCAGCGACGCCCACGAGCATGTATCCGGCCTGCGCGATCCCGGAGTAGCCCATGAGGCGCTTCAGCGAGTCCTGCCCGAGCGCCCCGATGTTGCCGACGGCGATGGAGATGATCGCGAGCACCGAGAGCGCCGGCTGCCAGTCGTCCACGATCGGGCCCAGGGCGACCTCGAACATGCGCACGAGCGCCACGAACGCCGCCGCCTTCGTCGCGACGGCCATGAACGCCGTGACCGGCGTGGGCGCGCCCTCGTACACGTCCGGCGTCCACTGGTGGAACGGCGCGATCGAGGTCTTGAACGCGAGCCCTGTGGCGATGAGTGCCACGCCCATGAGCACCAGCGAGTCCGTCGCGTTCCCGTTGGCGAGCGCGTGGTTGATCGTCCCGAAATCGGTCGACCCCGCGGCTCCGTAGATCATCGCGAGGCCGTACAAGAGGGTCGCCGAGCCGAGCGAGCCGACGATGAGGTACTTCAGGCCCGACTCCAACGAGCGCTCGCGCCGAAGCGCCGAGCCGCACAGGACGTACAGCGGCACGGACAAGAGCTCGAGCGCCACGAAGAACAGGATCAGGTTCTGCGCCTGCGATAGCAACGCCATCCCGAGGACGGAGGCGAGGAGAAGCACCTGGAACTCGGTGTGGCGAGGCGTCGAGTCCTCCGGCAGGGCGGCCGGGTCGCGCCACGAGAGCGGGATGCAGACGGCCGCCGCGAAGATCGCGATCAAGGTCGCCGAGAGCCCGAGCTCGTCGAGGCGAAGCGCACCGGCGACGAGGTCCTCGCGGTTTCCCCATTGCCAGATGCACAGGCCGGCCGCCGCCGCCAGCGCGGCAAATGAGATGAGCGAGACGACCAGCCGCTGATGCCGGTCGGTCAGAACGCCGCCGATCAACGCCAGGACCATCCCGCCGGTGAGCGCGATCACCGGTGACAGGCCTGCGTAGTCGATGTGCGGTGCGGTGAAGGTCACTTCGCGACCTCGCTGACAGGCGCGTAGCCGGTCCAGCCCTTCTGCGTGATTGCGGTCGCTTCCGAATTGACTGAGGCGGTGGTTTGCTCCACCGACTTCTCGGCTCGCCCAAGGATCAGGCCGGGATACAGCGCGAGGGCCACGATGCAGGCGGTGAGCGGGGCGAGCACCAGGGCGTCGCGCAGTCCGATCTCTCGCGAGTCGGCGTTCACCGTCGCCCGGTGGTGCATCGTTCCCTGGAACAGGCGGATCGCGTAATAGGCGGCGAGCGCGACCCCGATGGAGGCCACGAAGGCGTAGACGATCTTCGTCTGGAAGACGCCGATCAGGATGTAGAACTCGCCGATGAAGTTCGCCGAGCCCGGCATGGCGAGCGTGGCGAGACTGATGATCAAGAAGAGCGTGGCCAGGACGGGCGCCCGGGTCGCGAGGCCTCCCAGGCGCGTCAGCTCCTCGGTGCCGGAGCGCTCCCACAGGAGCGCGACGATCAGGAAGACCCCGGCGACGACGAGGCCGTGGTTGAACATCTGCAGCACCGCACCGTTCGCCCCGTCGGGGCTCAGGGAGAAGATGCCGATCGTGATGAAGCCGAGCTGCGCGACCGACGAGTAACCGGCGATCAGGCGGACGTTCGTCTGCGTGAACGCCATGATCGATCCGTAGAGGATGCCGGCGACCCCGATCGCCAGGATCACCTCTTGGAAGTGAACGGTCGCCTGCGGGTAGAGCGGCAGCGCGACCCGCAGGAAGCCGTACGCGCCGACCTTGGACAGCACGCCGGACAGGAGTGCCAGTACTGGCAGCGGCGCCTCGCGATACGCGTCGGGCATCCATCCGTGGACCAGGAAGGCGGGCATCTTGATGAGGAAGGCCGCCGCGAAGAAGCAGAAGATCCAGTACTGGCTCCCCGGCGAGAGGGGATTGGCCTGTAGGTCGGCCATCGAGAAGCTCAGGTGCCCGACGTCGCCCGACGCCAGCACGGCCGTCGCGATCGCCGCCACGAGCATCAGCAGCGAGCCGACCAGCGTGTAGACGATCATCTTCGTCGTCGCCGCGATCCGGTTCTCGCCGCCGAAGGCGCCGATCAAGAACCAGAACGGCACCAGCATCAGGTCGAAGAAGAGGACGAAGAGCAGCAGGTCCTGCGCCAGGAAGGCGCCGAGCGCCGCGGTCTCGGCCAGTCCGAGCATGAAGTAGTAGATGCGCCGCCGCTCGGGCATCCGGAATGCCGAGAACGCAGTGGCACCCGCCCACAGCAGGGCAGTCAGCAAGATGAGGAACAGGCTGATCCCGTCGACGCCGAGCTCGTAGCGCACACCCAGATCCGGGATCCAGCTCTCGTTGACGGTCTGCTGGAGGCCCGCGGTGGAGCTGTCGAAGCCGGCGACGACCGCGATGGCGAGCCCGAGAGTGCCGAGCGTGCCAAGGACGGCGACGATGGGGACCATCCGGCGCGGAACGACGAAGCAAACGAAACCGGCAGCGAGGGGGAGCCAAAGCAGGATCTGGATCACCAGGCCACCTCCATCATTGGCTCGCGATGAGGAAGTAGAGCCCCAGGGCGGCGAAGCCCCCGATCAAAAGCAGCGCGTAGGCCCGCACGAAGCCGGATTGCGCGCCGCGCACCACGACGCCGACGCCGCGGACCAGATCGACCGCTCCCGCGACGATCCCCTGGACCACGACGCGCTCGAAGACGTCGTTGGCAAAACGCCCGGTCCCGATCAGCGGGCGATAGACGGCCGTGTCATAGAGCTCGTCGAAGTACCACTTGTTCACGAGGAACGTGTGGACCGGGCCGAAGCGCCGGATCAGTGCGGCCGAGGTGCCTGGGCGCGCCAGGTATACCCAGTAGGCGGCCGAGATTCCGGCGATCGAGATGATCGCGCCCACGAGCAGGCCGATGTACGCGTTGCCGGTCGACGGGATGATGTCGGCGAAGATCGAATTGGCGAACGAGGGCTCGAGGAAGTTCTCGATCACGTTGGTCACGCCCGGGATCTGCACGAGCCCGCCGAACAGGGCGAGGAATCCCAGGATCGCCATGGCGGTGGACATCGGCCAGTCGCGCTCGGCGATGTGGTGCTCGGCGCCGGGGAAACCGACGTCCGTGTCCTCGGTCTCGCCGGTGAGCGGGTTCTCGGGCGGGGCGTGCGCCAGGTGCCCCTGCTCGAGCTCCCTCGCCTCCGGGACCGGCTCGCCCCAGAAGACCCGGAAGATGATCCGGAAGGCGTAGAAGCCTGTCAGCAGCGCGCCGAAGTAGCCGCCGATGGTGAAGATCCAGTACATGCCGCCGCGCTGAGCGGCGAAGACGAGGATCTCGTCCTTGGAGAAGAACCCGGAGGTCAGCGGGAACGCGGCCAGCGCCAGGGCGCCCACGATCATCAGCACGGACGTGAATGGCAGCGCCCGCCGAAGCCCGCCCATGCGGTCGATGTTCTGCGTGCCCGCCACCGCCGAGATCACCGAGCCCGCCGCCATGAACAGAAGGGCCTTGAAGAAGGCGTGGGTCATCAGGTGGAAGAGCCCTGCGCCGTAGGCGCC
>JBJMKM010000111.1:0-7833 GCA_045805825.1 Solirubrobacterales bacterium | reverse complement strand
CCGTTGGTCTTCGTCGCCCACTCTGGGGCACCGTCCCAGCCAAGGCCGGGGAATCGCCCCTTGGGACATCGCTCGCCCCAGGGCGTTGACAGATACTTGCTCCAACCGTCGTTGTGCATGTCGATGATCGTGTAGATGTCGTATCTGGACGCCCTCGCGACGATGTCCTTGATCCGGGCGACGTACGAAGGATTCAGAGATCCACGCCGAGGCTCCAGCGCCGACCAGCTGATCACCAGCCGGATCACGTTTACGCCCATATCGCGCATGTGCGCCAGATCCACATCGGTGAGCGGTGCTGAACCGGGCAGGTTCGGGTTCGCCATGAAATTGTCCTGCAGGGCGGTGGCGTTGATCCCGCGCAGGATCACCTGGCGTCCTCGGATGTCGCGGATCGCTGCCTTCTTGCCCCGAACAGCGTGAAGCGGCTGCAAGTTCTCCGCGCTCGCCACCGATGTCAAGAGACACCCCAGCAGCAGGCTGACGGCGACTGCGTACAGGCGTGAGTGGATGGGAACCATGGATGGGCGAGACATGCGGTCACTGCATACGAGGCTTTCCCCGGTGCGGAGCCATCCGTGGCCTCGGATAGGTTCATCGGCGGAGCAACCGCATGCCTTGAATCGTCCTGTGCCGTCCTGCAGCGGACCTGCGAAGTCGAGTCAGCGGAGAGGGTGGGATTCGAACCCACGAGGCGGTTTGACCCGCCCACGCGATTTCCAGTCGCGCACCTTAAGCCGCTCGGTCACCTCTCCGGGCGCCATGACGATAGCGCCAGGAATCGCGCCCTCACTCGTACTGGAGCGCCTCGATGACGTTCACGCGAGAGGCCCGGCGAGCGGGCAGCACAGCGGCCAGAACGCCCGCCAGCCCGGCCAATACGAGCACCACGATCAGGAGCACGACCGGGATCGAGAGGACGAGGCCCTTGTCCTTCAGCGCCTGCACCGCCACGATCGCGATCATGATGCCGAGGAAGGCACCGATGATCGCCCCGATGAGCGCCGTGATCACGGACTCGTAGCGGATCAGCTGCCGCATCTGGCGCCGCGAGGCACCGATCGCCCGCAGCATGCCGAGCTCCCTCGTGCGCTCGTGGATGGTCAGCACCAGCGTGTTCACGATCCCGAACAGCGAGACGATGATCGAGAGGGCCAGCAGCGCGTAGATGAGCACCAGAAGCTGGTTGATTCCCTCCTCCTGATCCGCCTTGAGCTGCGTCTGCGAGCGTGACTCGACGTTCGGGAACGATCGCTCGAGGACCTTGTCGATCCGCGCTCGGGTCGCCACCGGACCCGCCGCCGGCGCGAAGTCGAGCAGGGCGATGACGTCCGAGCGGGCGTCGAAGTCCTTGCGCAGCGTCTCCAGCGGCAGTGCGACGCTGTTGAGCACCAGGCCGACCTGGTCACGGACGCTCCCCGCCACCCGGTAGGTGTGCTGGGTGCCGGTCGGCGTCGTCAGGAAGACCGAGTCGCCCACCTGAATCCCGTTGTTGTCGGCCCACTGCGACTCAACCAGCGCGTCAGTGCTGGATAGCCCATGGAGTAGACCATCCGACCCGTCAACCCAGTCGAGGTTGACGACATTCCCGGTCGAATCCGGCTCGAACCCGGTGACGTTGAGGGTTCCCGATACGCCCTCGGCCTTCCCGGGGGCAGCGGCGAACGGTGCAACCGTGCCCACTCCCTTCACGTGGCTGAGCTCCCGCGAAGCCTGTGACGGGATCGGCGAGAACCCGTCTGAGTTGAGGATCGCGAGGTCGCCGGCGAAGGCGCGGTCGAGCGCGTCGCCGAAGGAGGTCTTGAGCGAGGCCGCGAAGACGCCCACGAAGCTCACCAGTGCGACACCGATCATCAGCGCCGCCGCCGTCGTCGCGGTCCGGCCGGGGTTGCGAAGAGTGTTCTCGCGGGCGAGCCGGCCGGTGACCCTCCGCACGCGCTCGAGCGGCCAACCGACGGCCGAAGCCAGTGGACGCAGCAACCGGTCGCTCAGCATCGCGACGCCTATGAACAGCAGAACCATTCCGGCTCCCATGGCCTCGAGCGCCGACCCGATCGTGTCGGTGGCCAGGAGCCCGACGGCAAGCAGGCCGGCGCCGGCGACCACGAGGGCGCCGGCGACGACCGTCCGCCGGCGCCCCCTTCGCCTCGGCGACGCGAGGCCTTGGCCCTCGCGCACGGCCTCGAGCGGCGCGACCCTGGTGGCCCGCAGCGCGGGGGCCAGCGAGGAACCCACCGTCGCGACGAGTCCCACCGCGAGCGCGATCAGCACCGTGCTCGAGCCGATGACGAGCCCGGCCGAGGGCAGGTCGAATCCGAGCGCCTTGAACAGTCCCGTGATCAGCTGGACGAATCCGATCCCGCCCGCGATCCCCAGGCCGGCCGCGAGCAGACCGATGACCGCCGCCTCGAGCAGCACCGAGCCGAGGACCTGGCGGGAGGACGCGCCGAGCGTGCGCAGCATCCCGAACTCCCGGGTGCGCTGGGCAATCGTGATCGAGAAGGTGTTGAAGATCAGGAAGGCGCCGACGAAGAGAGCGATCCCGGCGAAGACCAGGAGCGCGGTGGACAGGAACGAGAACCCGTTCTTGAGGTTGGAGGCGTCCTTCGCGGCGGTCTCGGCGCCGGTCCGAGCCTGGGCGGTGGCCGGTAGCACCGAGGCGATGTTCGCTTTGAGCTGATCCGGCGAGATCCCGGGGTCGGCCTTGACGTCGATCTCGTCGAACTCCCCCTCCTTCCCCGTGAGCCGCTGCGCCTCGGGCAGGGTGAAGACCGCGAGACTCGCGCCGGCCAGCGGTATCCCGGCGCCGTACTTGGCGATGCCGGAGATCGTGTACTTCTTGGCCGGCTTGGCGCCCTCGATGGTCACCTTGTCGCCCACCTGGAAGCCCTCGTTGCGGGAGGTGATGCTGTCGATTGCCACCTCGTTGCCGCTTTGTGGCGCCTGGCCCTCTGGGTAGGTGAACGGATTGAAGGGCGCCTGCAGCTCACTGAATGCGATGTGCGGCGGTCCCCCTTGGGGCGGTCCGATCCGCTCGCCGTCCCTGTTGAGGATCGCGATCGTCGGATCGCCGATCGCGCCCTCCGCCTTCGCAACCCCTGGGACCGACTGGACGCGGTGGAGCAGCGAGGCCTTGAGCGCCGCGCCCGACTGGGCGCCGAACTGTGTCTCGACCGCCGTACGCGGCCGCACGGTCACGCTGGTCCGCTGGTAGGCGGTGGAGAAGATGTCGTCGAAGGAGCGGTTGACGGAAGCCGTCAGCATCAGCGTCCCGGCGATCATGGCCACACCGAAGAAGACCGCCAGAGCGGTGAGCGACACGCGCACCTTGCGCGCCAGGAGGCCCCGAAGCGTGAGCGCCGCCACGTGCCTCTAGGCCTCGCGCATCAACTCGGCGACGTCCTCGGGGCTCCCGACCTCGCCCTGGTGAGACACGCGGCCGTCGATGAGGGCGACGATGCGGTCGGCACGCGCGGCCACCCGCGCGTCGTGCGTGACGACGATGATCGTCTGGCCGAACTCGTCCACCGATCCGCGCAGCAGGTCCAGCACGTCGGCCTCGGCCTTGGAGTCCAGGTTGCCGGTCGGCTCGTCGGCGAAGACGACGGCGGGCCGCGAGATCAGCGCGCGGGCGATGGCCACGCGCTGCTGCTCGCCGCCCGAGAGCTCGGCGGGACGGTGCGCGCGCCGCTTGCTCATCGCGGTCGTTTCGAGGAGCCGCTCGAGCAGGTCTTCGTCGGGCTCCCTGCCCGCGATCCGCACGGGTAGGACGATGTTCTCCTCGGCGGTCAGCACCGGTACCAGGTTGAAGAACTGGAAGACGAATCCGAGCTTGTCGCGACGCAGCTGGGTCAGCCCCCGGTCGTCCAGACCCGTGATCTCCTGACCGTCGATCCACACCTGGCCGCCCGTCGGATGGTCGAGCCCGGCGAGCACGTGCATGAGCGTCGACTTGCCCGAGCCGGACGGACCGACGATCGCCGTCAGCTCGCCCTTCGGGAACGAGAGTGTCACGCCGTCCAGGGCGTCCACCGCGGTGGCTTCCTCGCCGTAGCGCTTGCGCAGGTCGGCGCAGCGAACGATCGCGTCCGTGGGCCCGGTCTCCACGGCCGTCAGGCGAGCGCCGGGGCCTCGGGGAGGCGCTCGAGTGCCGACTTCATCTCGGCCTCGGAGAACTCCAGGTCCTCGAGCTTGCCCGAGTGGTAGGCGTCGTAAGCGGCCATGTCGAAGTGGCCGTGGCCTGAGAGATTGACCAGGATCACTCGCTCCTCGCCGGCCTCACGGGCGGCCTCGGCCTCGTCGAAGACGACGCGCAGCGCGTGCGCCGCCTCCGGCGCCGGGATGATCCCCTCCGCCTGCGCAAACCTGACCGCCGCGGCGAACGCCGGTGTCTGCGGGATTGCCCGCGCCTCGACGATTCCCTCCTTGACCAGCCCGGAAAGGCTCGGCGCGTCGCCGTGGTAGCGAAGCCCGCCGGCGTGGACGGGCGGGGGCACGAAGTCATGGCCCAGCGTGTACATCGGGATCAGCGGTGTCAGGCCAACGGTGTCGCCGAAGTCGTAGCGGTATGCGCCGCGGGTGAGGGTGGGGCAGGCCGCGGGCTCCGCGGCGATGAAGCGCGTGTCGCTGCCCTCGCGAAGCTTCTGCCGAACGAGGGGGTAGGCGAGCCCGGCGAAGTTCGACCCGCCGCCGACGCACCCGATGACCACATCCGGGTACTCGCCCGCCTGCTCCATCTGGGCCACCGTCTCCTGGCCGATCACGGTCTGATGGAGCAGCACGTGGTTCAGCACCGAGCCGAGGGAATAGTTGGTGTCCTCCGACTTCGCCGCTGTCTCCACGGCCTCGGAGATCGCGATGCCAAGACTCCCGGTCTCGTGCTCGGCCTGTGCGCGACCCGCGTCGGTCAAGTCCGAGGGGCTGCGGTGGACGGTGGCGCCCCAGGTCTCGATCATCGCCCGCCGATACGGCTTTTGGTCGTAGCTGATGCCGACCATCCACACCTCGCACTCGAGGTCGAAGAGTCCGCAGGCGAGCGCGAGCGCCGAGCCCCACTGCCCGGCTCCCGTCTCGGTGGCGAGCTTGCGGACGCCCTCGCGCTTGTTGTAGTAGGCCTGCGCGACGGCGGTGTTCGGCTTGTGCGAGCCGGCGGGGGAGACGCCCTCGTACTTGTAGTAGATGTGCGCGGGCGTGCCGAGATCGCGCTCGAGGCGCCGCGCCCGGTAGAGCGGAGTCGGGCGCCAGAGCTTGTAGACCTCGCGGACCTCCTCCGGGATCTCGATGTCCGGCTCGGCGGAGACCTCCTGCTCGATCAGCCCCATCGGGAAGATCGGCGCGAGGTCCTCGGGACCCAGGGGCTCCTGCGTTCCTGGGTGAAGCGGCGGTGCAGGCGTGCCAGGAAGGTCTGGGAGCAGGTTCACCCAGTGCGAGGGGATTTCGCTCTCGGGGAGGAGGTACTTGACGGGCTCGCCCACCGTGACGCGATTCTATGCTGGTGGGCGTGACGAACGGCGACGGAACCTGGGACGTCTATCTGTCGGGGGAGATCCACTCCGACTGGCGCGAGCGGATCGCCGATGGCGTCCGCGACGCGGGGCTGCCCGTGAACCTGCTCGCACCCGTCACCGACCACTCCGCTTCCGACGACGTCGGCGCCAACATCCTCGGCGAGGAGGATGAGCAGTTCTGGCGCGATCACAAGGGCGCGGGCGTGAACGCCGTGCGGACCCAGACGTTGCTGCGGAAGGCGGACGTCGTCGTCGTTCGGTTCGGCGACAAGTACCGGCAGTGGAACGCTGCGTTCGAGGCCGGCTACGCCGCCGCGCTCGGAAAGCCGATCATCACCCTTCATGACTCCGAGCTCACCCACGCCCTAAAGGAGGTCGACCGAGCCGCGATGGCCACGGCGGACTCTCCTGACCAGGTCGTGGAGATCCTGCGCTACGCGATCAGCTCTTAGCGTGGGCGAAGTTTCCCCTCAAATGGCCGGGGTAAGGAAGGTGACATGGGAAGCCGCGGCCCGAGCATCCTCACGATCATCTACGTCGCGGTCGGCGTCATCGTCGCCTCCGACCACCACTACTTCTCGAGCCTGGACACCGCCAAGCTCATCGCCGAGATGGTGCTGGCGGTGATCCTGTGGCCGCTGCTGCTCTTCGGGGTCGACTTCCGCTTCTGAGGACCGCCTTGCAACCGTTTCCCGCGCTCCGAGCGGGGGTACCTGACGCCCATGGAGCTATCGCTACTGCTGATAATCATCGGAATCGTCCTCGCGATCTTCGTGCACTACGCGCTCGGTATCGCGTGCATCCTGATCGGCCTCGTGCTGCTGATCTGGCCGCGCGTCTCGGGTGGGTCGTGGCGCGGGACACGCCGCGTCTGACCGACATCGGTAGACGACGAGCAACCGACCGCTAGCCTTTCCGGCTGCCATCTGGAGGGGTGGCAGAGTGGTTGAATGCGGCGGTCTCGAAAACCGTTTCACGTCTTAAGGGCGTGACGAGGGTTCGAATCCCTCCCCCTCCGCTAAGAGCGCGAAGAGCCTGCAAGTGGGGGTCTTCAGCTAGCTGAAGATCGGGGCGAATGCGGAGGCTGAAGAAGCAATGAGGCCGCGTTTTGGCGCGAATTCCCTTCTGTCGCCCAACGAGCCGATCGCACACCGATCGCATTCGTAGGTTGCTGCTTCCGCTTTCACGAAAGCAGAAGTGCATGAGCCGCGAACCCTCATCGTCGCTGTGGAGCGAAAGGGGCCCTGTACGGCGTCGGGTGCGCCGGGGCCGACCAAGCGCGCGGCCACGGGAGTGAGCTGTCCGGTCGCGTGAAGCCGCCCCGCGTTGGTTCCGCCGACCGGCGGGATTTACTCCCCCTCGAAATGCGAGGCAGCCGAGCTTGAACGGCAGCTCACCGCGCTACGCGCGGGGACAGGGCGAGTTCGACCGCGCGATCGGGTTCGTCGACGCGACCTTCGCGCTCGCCCTGACCTTGCTCGTGACGACGCTCGATGTCGGCCACCCGCACCTCGCGTTCACCAGTATCGGAGCGCTCGATGACGCCGTCGGTCAGCAGTTCGTCACCTTCGTCATCGCCTTCGCCGTCATCGCCAGCTATTGGCTCCAGCACCACAAGCTGATCGCCTCGGTCGGGGCAATCGACTACACCATCATCGTCGTCAACCTGTTCCTGATCGCGGCGATCGTGCTGTTGCCGTTCAGCACTCAATCGGTGGGCGATCCCGGCGTCGAGGATCTGCCCCTGCCGACCGTGATCATGGCCGTCAACATCCTCGCCGCGTCCGTGCTCCATACCCTCGTCTACGTGGTCGCCGTTCGCCGCAACCTGCTCAGCACGGTGCCCAGCCGAGGTGCGGTCGAATACAACGTCGTCAATGGCCTCGCGGCCGCGGTCGTGTTCGCCGCCTCGGTGCCGGTCGCCTACCTGATCTCGCCGACCGCGGCGAAGATCACCTGGATCGGCCTGCTCCCGATCGGCTGGCTCCTCGCCCGCTACACGGCGCGCTGGCGGCGGACCAGCGACACGGCATAAGACCGGAAGCGCGTTTGGGGCCCTTGCCGCCCGACTCAGCCCCTCTGCGCCGGCGCGCGATCGTCGCGATCGCCGTTGGGGCGGTGACGATCGACTCGGCGCTGCTCGGGCTGATCGCCCCGCTGTTACCGGAGATCGAGGCGCGCACGGGCGCCGGTGACGCCGCGCTCGGGGTTGCGCTCGCGGCCTACGCCGTCCCGATCGCGCTGCTCTCGCTGCCCTTCGGACGCGCGGCCGCCACGGTCGGCCGGCGGACTCTGTTGGTCGCCGGGCTCCTGTTCGTCGCGGTCG
>JBJMKM010000110.1:0-20399 GCA_045805825.1 Solirubrobacterales bacterium | reverse complement strand
GGGTACTCGCGCGTGAAGCCGTTGCCGCCGAGGATCTGCATCGCCTGGGTCGTCACCTTCACGGCGGTCTCGCCGGCGAAGAGCTTGGACTGCGAGCCCTCGGCCGCCTCGAAGGTCCGGCCCTGCCGCGCCATCTGCGCGGCACGCCACACCAGCAGGCGGCTCGCGTCGATCCCGACCCTCATGTCCGCGAGCATGAACGCGATGCCCTGGTTCTCGATGATCGCCTTGCCGAACTGCTCGCGGTCTTTCGAATACTGAAGCGCGTACTCGTAGGCCGCGCGGGCGATGCCGATCGCCTGTGCGCCGACCGTCGGCCGACTGGCCTCGAAGGTCGCCATCGCGGCCTGCGACTTGCCTTTTGCCCCCTCGCGTACGCGGGCGAGGCGCTCATCTAGCTTCTCCTTGCCGCCGAGCAGGCAGTCACCCGGGACGCGGCAGTCGTCGAGGTAGACGTCGGCGGTGTGCGAGGCGCGCAGGCCGTGCTTCTTGACCTTCGCGCCCTGCTCGAGCCCCTTGGTACCCGGCGGCACCACGAATGCTGCGTGTCCTCGGGACCCGAGCTTGCGGTCGACGCTCGCGATGACGACATGAACGCCGGCGATCCCTCCGTTCGTCGCCCAGGCCTTCTGTCCGTTCAGGACCCACTCGTCCTTGGCCTCGTCGTAACGGGCGGTCGTGCGGATCGCCGAGACGTCCGAGCCCGCGTCCGGTTCCGACGAGCAGAAGGCGGCGACCTGCGGCGCGTCAGGGGCCCCGAAGCATTGCGGCACCCACTCTCCGAGCTGCTCCGGAGTGCCCGACGAGTAGATCGCCGCGACCGCGAGCGTCGTGCCCATGATCGACATCCCGATGCCGGCATCTCCCCAGAAGAGCTCCTCGTTGACGATTGGCATCGTCAAGCCCGTTCCGTCCATCCAGAACTGCGCGAGACCCTCGAACCCGTACAGCCCGATCTTCGCGGCTTCCTGGATCACGGGCCATGGCGTCTCCTCGCGCTCGTCCCACTCGTGGGCGGCCGGGCGCACCACGCCCTCCGCGAAGCCGTGAACCCAGTCACGGATGTCCTTCTGATCCTGGCTGAGCTCGAGGTTGAATTCCGGCTCGGAGTCGCCCGCGCCGTTCTCGGCTCCAGTTGCCTGCGCCACCAGCTCTTCCGCGGCCTGGCCTTCCATGACCCAAACTTTACATCAGCCGATGTCACATAGCTCCATGTCTCCAAGTGCCCGCCTAGGCTGGTCGCGTGACAGAGCTTCACCGGATCCGCCCCGGCCTATGGCGCTGGACCGCAGCGCACCCGGGGTGGGTGCCGGGTGCGAGACCCGAGAGCACGTCCGACTGGCCCCGTGACGTCGGCTGCGTCCTTTTCGATTCGCCGGACGCCACGGTTCTGATCGACCCCCTTCTCTCCCGGGAGGACGACGGGTTCCTCGAGCATCTCGACCGCCACGTTGAGCAGCGCGGCCTGCCGGTGGCGATCCTCACGACCATCAAGTGGCACCGTCGCAGCCGCGACAAGCTGGCCCAGCGCTACGGCGGCCGGACCTCGCGGGCGAGGGACCGCCTGCCGGGAGGAGTCGAGTCGAAGCCAATCCGTGGCGCCGGCGAGACGATGTTCTGGCTCACCAGTCATCGAGCGCTCGTTCCCGGCGACCGGATCATGGGTGCGCGGCCGGCCGGCCTTCGGCTGTGTCCCGAGTCCTGGCTGGGCTATCTGCCGAGCGCCTCGCGGCCATCGCTGGCCGATCTGGCCGCGCGGCTTCGCCCGCTTCTCGAGCTGCCGATCGAGATGGTGCTCGTCTCTCACGGCGATCCCGTGCTGAGCGGCGGCCGCGCGGCGCTGGCCCGGGCGCTTCATCCAAACCGAGACTGACGGCGTCGGGCGCCGTTTTTCATCACGACGCAGGGGTAGCCGAAGCCCATGGGATCGGAGTTGAAGGAGGAGGAACTCGAGCCTGCGCGCGCCCGCGAGCTGATCGCGACCGAAGGGGCTCAGCCGCTCGATCTGCGCGATGAGGACGAGTACGCCGAGGTGCGCATCGCCGGGACCGTTCGCGCGTCCGAGGACGATCTCGATGAGGCGCTGGAATCCATCGACCAGGATCGGCCGGTGGTCGTAGTGTGCGAGGACGGTGAGCGAAGCGCACAGGTCGCCGCCGATCTACGCGACCGCGGGTATCAGGCTGCCGCGCTGAAGGGCGGCATGAAAGCGTGGACGGGGGACAAGCACCCGACCATTCCCCGTGACACCGAGGAGTTCCACGGCCCGCGCCGCCCCGGTCCCCTCGGCTCGTAGTACGCAGCTGGCGCCGTAAGGCGATTGCCCCGGTGGGGGCGCGGGTATCGCGTATCCACCATGCGGCTAAGGAGGGTCGATTGCTCGGCGTCGGGAATCAGGCGCGTCCGTCGCGGGCGGGGGTTCGCGTACCTCGACGAGAACGGGGAGCCGATCGAGGACGCCGACGTACGGGACCGGATCCGCGGGCTGGCGATCCCGCCGGCCTGGACGGACGTGTGGATCTGCCCGGACCCTCACGGTCACATCCAGGCGACCGGGTACGACGACGCCGGGCGCAAGCAGTACCGATACCACGATGCCTGGCGGGAACACCGCGATCGGCAGAAGTTCACCGAGATGGAGGATTTCGCAGCCGCGCTCCCCGCGGTGCGCGAGCGCGTACAGGGCGACCTCTCGCTGAGGGGACTGGTACGCGAGCGAGTGCTCGCGTGCGCGATCCGTCTGCTCGACCTCGGCTTCTTCCGCATCGGTTCGGAGCGCTATGCCGCCGAGAACGAGACCTACGGTCTCGCGACCTTGAAGAAGCGTCAGCTGCGGATCGAGCGCGGGGCGGCCGTCTTCGACTACCGCGCGAAGGGGTCCAAGCGTCACGTCCAGGTGGTCGCGGACCGCGCCGTGCTGCCCACGCTCAAGGCCCTGAAGGCCCGGCGCGGTGGCGGAACGGAGCTGTTCGCGTATCGAAACGGCCGGGCATGGCGCGACGTCCGCTCGGACGACATCAACGAGCACCTGAAGGAGCTGGCGGGCGACGGGTTCAGCGCCAAGGACTTCCGCACCTGGAACGCCACCGTCCTCGCCGCTGTTGCGCTTGCAAGGCACGACCCGAGCGAACTCAGCAGGACCGCCCGGCGACGAGCCATCAACGAAGCGGTCAAGGACGTGGCCGCCCACCTGTCGAACACTCCGTCGGTCTGCCGCAGCGCATACATCGACCCGAGAGTCATCGACCGGTTCGACTCCGGCGAGACGATCCGGTCCGCGCTCGATCGCGCGATCGATGGCTCGGATCCCGGCGAGTTCCCGGATCGGGAGCGGATCGAGGAAGCGGTTCTCGCCCTCATCCGCTGACCCGGTTGCCGTGCGCGGATCACGACTGCACCGATTCGCGCCGACTGGTACGGTGCCGCGCTGACATGCCGACCGGAACCGTCAAATGGTTCAGCGACGAGAAGGGTTTTGGGTTCATCACACCCGACGACGGGTCGCAGGACGTCTTCGTGCATCACAGCGCGATCGTCGGCGACGGATATCGCTCGCTGGACGAAGGCGCCAAGGTCTCGTACGAGGCCGAGGCAAGCGACAAGGGCCCCCGCGCCAGCAGCGTGCAGAAGGTCTAGCGGTCTAGCTGCTGGCCCGCGGCTGCACGCACGCGGCGTCGATGGCCGACGCGCGCGGCACGCCCGCGAGCGCGAGCGCGACGTCGAATTCGGCGCGCAGCAGCTCGAGCACCGTGCGGACGCCGGCGTCGCCGTCGGCGGCTAGGCCCCAGATCACCGGCCGCCCGACCATGACCGCACGGGCTCCCAGGGCGAGGGCCTTGAGGACGTCGGTGCCGCGCCGGATCCCACCGTCGACGATCACGTCGAGCCGATCCCCCACCGCCTCCGCGACCGCGGGGAGCGCATCCGCGCCGGCCGGAACCGTGTCGAGCTGGCGGCCGCCATGGTTCGACACGACGACGCCGGCGGCGCCGTGCTCGGCGGCGAGGAGGGCGTCCTCGGGGGTCAGCACCCCCTTTACGAGGACGGGCAGGTCGCAGCGCGATGCGAACTCCTCAACGTCGGACCAGGTGAGCGCCGGGTCGATCAGCTCGCCGATTCCGAGCAGGCTCAGTGCGCCATGCTCCCGCATGGCCCCCCTGCTGATCAGGGCGTCCGGGATCACGTACTGGCTGCGGACATCGCGCTCCCGGATGCCCAGGACGGGCAGGTCGACGGTGATCACGATCGCCTCGTAGCCGTGCTCGATCGCCGAGTCGAGGAGCTCGTGGGACACCCCGCGGTCCCTGAACACGTAGAGCTGGAACCAGCGATTCCCTTCGGGAGCTGCCGCGGCAACGTCCGCGGGCGTCGCGGTGGCCAGCGAGGAGAGACAGAAGATCGCGTCCGCGGCGGCTGCGCCTCGTGCGGTGGCCTCCTCCCCGTCCGGATGCGCCAGGCGGTGATAGGCCGTGGGCGCGACGACGATCGGATGCGGTCGCCGGCGCCCGAGCAGCGTCGTCGACGGGTCGCGCTCGGAGACGTCCACGAGCACCCGCGGACGGATCGCGATGCGCCGCCATGCGCGGACGTTGTCCTCCAAGGTCAGCTCGTCGCCGGCGCCACCGGCGTAGTAGCCGTACGGCCCCTCCTTCAGGACCGCGGCGGCGCGCTCCTCGAAATCGGCGATCGTTTGCGCGTCGATGCCCGGAATCTATCCGGCGGTAAGGAACTCTCGGATGGCGCCGTGAGTCTCGATCGGGCGCTCGAGCTGCGGAACGTGGCCGCAGTCGAGCTCGATGTGCCGCGCCCGGGGCAGCGTTCGCTCGACGTGCTTCATGAAGCTGATCGGGACCAGCGTGTCGGCGCGACCCCACACGAACATGGTGTCGCACTCGAGCCCGCCGAGCCGAGTCCAGAACCCGTCGTCTCCGTCGGGCTCGTCGAGATAGATGTTTCGCAGCGACTCGTAGAAGGCCGCGCGGCCGCGCGGGGTCAGGTAGCAACGCAGGAACTCGTCGACGCCCGCCGCGACCCAGCCGCGATCCCCGCCGGGGACGATTCGCCTCACGATCGGCTCGGCGAGGAAGCGCGGCGTCGGTTGGATGAGCCCAAGCCTCGGAAGGGGAAGCTGCACCAGCCACTTCAGGGGGCGCTCGCGAAGCCAGGCAAGCGCTGGGCTGAGTAGGACCAGCTTGCGAACCCGCTCCGGGTGGAGCAGTCCCATCTCGATGCCCACCCTGCCGCCGAGGCTGTTTCCGACGATGTGAGCGGAGTCGATCTCGAGCTCGTCCATGAGCGCGGCGACCGAGTTCGCGAAGTAGGGGGCGTTGTAGGGCGCGGCGATGGGCTTGTCGGACTCGCCGAAGCCGGGAAGGTCCAGCGCGATGACGCGATAGTTGTCGGCGAGTGCGGCGACCGTGGGCAAAAACGAGGCCTTGGTGCCCCCGAGGCCGTGGATGCACACAACCGGATCCCCGGTACCGCCGCTGAGCATCGAGAGCGTCGCCTTCTTCGTGCGCACCGAGTCGAAACGCAGCCGCCCCGGCTCGGTCATGCCGCTGGTGGCCGCCAGGAATCCGACCCCGAGGTGGAGGTTTCGCCTCACCGACAGCCGCCGTCGCCGAAACGCCGTCATGCCCCCGCGGACGTCGCCGGCGATGTCCCGCCAGGTGCGAACGTCCGCGCTCAGCAGGCAATCCGCCGCGATCCGCTGTTCAGCCGGCTCGAGCTCCGCCGTACCGTCCCTGATCAGGAAGTCCCACGCCTCTCCGCCGGCCTCCAGGCGAATCCGGGCGGACCCGCCGGGCACGTCGATGACATCCGGATCGAAGCGCTCCACGAGCACCTGAATGGCCTCGCGAGCCTCGCTGCTTGCCACGTCCAGCATCGGCCTGATCCCTATTGCCCCAATTTCGACATGGTCAATCGTCGCGCGTGAGTCGGACGCTCCGCCGCGATTCCCGCATCAGGAGTGCGGTCCGGGAAGGAGCGGCGTGTCGTTGTTCGACGAGATCAGGAAGGCGATGAGGATCCCGAAGCTCGCGAGGCCGACAACCCCGATGACGATGCCCGCGATCGCAATCGCCCGGCCGCTCTGGTGTCCCGCTGACGCCTCGATCTGCTTCATGCCGAGGTATCCGAGCGCGATCGCGGCGATCGAGCCCAAGCCGAAGAGCCAAATGATCCCCACGAAGAGCGACGCGATCGCGAATCCGTTCGTCTCGCCCGCCTCCTCGCCGCCCGGGCTGCCATTGGAGCGGCGCGCGGCCTTCGCCTTGGCATCGACGCCCTTGAGCCACTCGTCCCGTGACGGCAGCCTTCCGGCCTTTCGCGCGGCGACCGCACATCGAGTGTGAGCGTGCCGGCGCCGCCCCGCGTCCCCCTCGGGAATGACGAGCATGTGTTCCATGGCAGCGGGAAGCTGACCGCCGCAGAACGGGCACGTGTACGTCGCGGGCTTGCGGCTCTGGGCACGGCGAACGGACCACCAGCGGACCGCGGAGGCTTCGCTCACCTGCCCAGCTTAGGGGCGGGACCTACCGGCGAGTCGCGGATTTGGTCAGCGCGCCGCGCCGTGGGAAGATCAACGGGATGGCGGCGATATCCATAAATCTCAGCCTCGAAGGAGGGTCCGGCGCGGTTCGCACGAGCGTCATGATCGTGTTCGCTTCGTTCCTGATCTCGTTCCTGTTCATCCGCACCAGCGCTCGGCTCATGCGAAGCCCGAAGGTTCCGTGGTGGCCGGGGAGCGTGACCACCGAGGGCGGCCTCCACCTCCACCATCTCGTGTTCGGCATCGTGCTGATGCTGATCGGCGGCACGCTCGGGTTCGCCCTCGACGAGTCGCAGGCACCTTGGATCGAGCTCGCGGCGGCGGCGTTCGGGATCGGCGCTGGGCTGACCTTCGACGAGTTCGCCCTCTGGGTGCACCTCCAGGACGTCTACTGGTCCGAGGAGGGACGCCAGTCCGTGGACGCGGCGGTCATCGCGATCGTGTTCGTGGGTCTGGTGCTGACGGGTGCCTTCTCCCAGAGGCTCGATACGGCTTCTACAGCCGCCATCGTCCTCAGCCTCGTCGCAATCCTGATCGAGCTCACAATGGTCTTTATCTCGTTCTCGAAGTTTCGGCTGTTTCATGGAATGCTCGGGATCCTGCTCTTTCCCTTCGCATGGTGGGGTGCCCTGCGCCTGGCCAAGCCGAACTCCCCCTGGGCCAAGCGCTATTACGGCGAGCGCAACCCGGAGAAGCAGGCACGCGCCGAGGGCCGCTACGGCCACCGCCGCATCGACCGCTTGAAGGATCGCTTCCGCGACGCGATCGGCGGTCGGCCGACTGCGCTCATCGAGCGGCGCGACCCGGATCAGCCGTAGGGGCGTCGGCTAGCGAAAGTGGCGGCCGGCGTTCCGGCGGTTGAGGCAGGGGCCGCCATTCTGAACGCTCGTATAGGCGGCGGACGGCTTGGCCCCCGGCTCCTTGCGGTTGTATGGATCGGCCGCGAAGACGGCGAACCCGCATCCCGTCCGCGGGTTCACGGCCACCGTCGTGAAGTCGAGCAAAGTGCGGTCCTGGCCCTCGCCGCAGAGGACGCCGAGGTTGCAGACGTTTCCGTAGTGGGTCGGACGCCGGGTCAGTCGATGCCGGAGGAAGGTGCGCCCGTAGTCGAACGTCTCCGCGACGCGATAGCGCCAGCGCCCCTTGTCGCTGTTGGGGTTCGGGCTCGCGGTTGAGCCGTACCAGCCGATGAGTGCCTCGCCACGACCTTTGCCCGCAGCGACCCAGGCGAGCTGCGCCGCCTGCACCGACTTGTTCACCTTGATCGGAGCCGAGAAGTGCTGTCCGCGATCGCGCGACACGAACAGATAGACGCCCTGGCCCGTCTGGGCAGCGCGCAGCCTCCCGGTCCCGAGGACGTAGACGTCGCCGTACCTGTCGGTGGCGGCGTTGGGGAAGATGCTTACGAAGTTCGATCCGGCGCCGCGGTCGTTCTGGAAGAGCGTCTTGTTCGTGAACGTCGAGAGCGGTCCGCTGCAGCCGCCACGAGCGATCCCGAGGTACAGGTTGCTGGGCGTGGGATCCGGATCGCTGATCTGCCCGGGCCGGTGTGGCTCGGTGAACGGGACGTAGAGCGTTCCCTGGTCGTCGACGGCGGGCTTGCCGATGACCTCGCTGTTCTCGGCGGCGCCGGTCGAGCTGAAGTGTTCAAAGGCGTCGCTGCCGGGCTGGAGGACCTGGCCGCAGGGCACGAAGGACTGGCCGCGGTCCATGGAGACCGACACCTCCGGAGCCCCGCCGCCGAATGCGAGCCCGTCGTAGGTGTCGTAGAGGAGGTTCGGCTTCCCCGCCACCGTCGTGATCCATGGCCGGTCCGCGGCCGCATCGGTGTGTTGCGCGGGGGCCCCGCTCATGCAGTCCGGCTGGAAGGACCGGCCGTGATTCAGCGAGATACACAGGTCGGACGCAACCAGGTCCTCGAGATCGATCTGGTAGACCGTGTGGCGCTTGTCGTAGCCCACCGCCAGGTCCGAGTCGCCGCCGCCTATGGACGACCCGACCTGGATCGGCTTCGAGAACGTCCCGGGGCGGCCGGCCCTCGTCGAGCGCCAGAAATCGCCACCCGGCCCCGGCCCGCCGGGCGCCGCGACGTAGAGGTATCGCCCGCCGTGATCGAATACGGCGCTCGGCTCCCCGCCCTGCGCCTCGCCCTTGGGCGGTGAGCCCGGGAGGGGCTGGGGGTGCGTATAGCTGAGCTTGGCGGCCGAAGCGACAGCCGGCACCAGAAGGGACGCAATCGCACCCGCGAGGGTCGCGCGCAACAGCCTCACCAGCCGTGACGCTACCGATGGCGTGCGCCTGGCGCAACCCGGTAAGGACGATTACCACGCAGGGTCCTGACGACCGGGTGAACCGGCCGGGGCGGGCGACGGTAACCCGGGCAGGAGGTGATTCGATGAACACGCTGTTTCAGCCACGCTGGCGGGGATGGATCATCGGCGCGGTCCTGCTCGCCGTCGCGATCGCGGTAGTGCTCGTGGTCGTGTATTCGGGCGGTGGCGGCTCAAGCGGTGGCGGTGGCGGCTACTGATCGCCGCTCGCGGCCGGGTGAGGCGGCCCAAGACGGAACATCGCCTCACCCGGAATCCGCCCCCCGCTCCAATCCTGCGAACCTAACCGGGACATAGCGAACGCTCGAGAGGAGACCGCATGACCGGGAAGGCCGACTACACGGAGGAGGAGTGGAAGCTTCTTCGAGAGGCGCCCACGAGCGCCGGGATGCTGGTGATCGAGGCCGACCGCGGCGGCATGATCCGCGAGACCTTCTCGATGGCGAAGGCCTATACCGAGGCGCGGCGAGACCATGGAGCGAGCCAGCTCCTGGACGACATCGCCTCGGAGAAGCCGGAGATTGACCGGACTCGATTCCAATCCGTCGAGGAGCTTCGGTCCACCCTGCTTCAGCACATCCGCGACGCGGTGAGCCTGCTCGCCGACAAGGCCACGCCCGAGGAGCTCGAGGAGTACCGGCGCTTCCTCGCGAGCGTCGCGACCCGCGTTGCCGAGGCGCACCGTGAGGGATTCATGGGCATGAGCGGGGAGCGCGTGAGCGAAGCCGAGCAGCGCGCCCTCGCCGACATCGCCGAGGCGGCGGGCAGCTCGGCAGGCGACACGAGCTAGGAGGGGATGACGTACAGCGTCAGCGAGCGCGCCGGATAGGTGGCGGTGAAACCGTCGGTCGGGACGGTGCGGTTGCTCACGTGACCGATGGCGCCACCGGTCCACCTCCAGACCTGGGCCTGACCCGACGCCGAGATGCCCGGTTGCCTCCCGAGTGACCCGTGACCTCTCCGGAGACGTCCGTGGATGCGGTGAAGGGGATCTCGCCGCGACCCGGGGCCGCCGAAATCTGTGTTGCCGCGGTGGCCGCCGATGCCGTCGCGAGAGCCCCCACCGACGTCAGGAGAAGTGCGGTCCCGAAGGGGAAACCTCGTCTCAACGGCGGGACCGTACACCCGCCGGCTCCAGCCCTTGCTACCTTTCCCGCCCGAAGGGCTGGGACGAGGTCCCAGTGAATCAGTGTTAGCGCTCTCGTCGTTGGCTATTTGCCTCCGCGGTCGCAGCACAAACCCAGGAGGAAATAGATGCCAACCGGCACAGTGAAGTGGTTCAGCGACGAGAAGGGGTTTGGTTTCATCACCCCGGAGGACGGCTCGAGCGATCTCTTCGTGCATCAGAGCGCGATCAACTCGGAGGGCTTCCGCACGCTTGCTGAAGGCGCCAAGGTCTCGTACGAGTCCGAGGCGGGCCCGAAGGGCCCCCGGGCGGTAAACGTCCAGCCTCTCTAACGAGCCTGACCGGCCTCAGCCGCCAGCGCGGCTGATATAGGCCGCCCAAACGAAGAGCAGTACGGCCCCTCCCACGAGGAGGAGGCCGGCCTGCTCGGCGCCGTGCGTGATCGTTGCGAGCCCGAGCAGCAGGCAGATCCCGCCGCTCCAGGCGCTGATCTCGGGTCCATGCGAAGAATTCATAGGCGGAGAACCTCTCGATCAGGGTACTCCGATCCGCCTCGCTGGCCAACGGCTCGATCCGGCCTGGGAACCGGCGCACGCCGCCCTATTCGAAGCTACATTGCGCCACCGCGGAGGTGTTGGCCCAAACGTGGACACGCTGTCGGTTCGGGACGCTCGCGATCTCTCTGATCTGCGCCGCGTGCGCGTGGCCTGCCTCGGCGCTCGCGGCGGGATCGGCAGGGCTCGAGATCCAGGTGCTCTCAAACCGCGCCGACGTGATCTCCGGCGGAGACGCGCTCGTCGCCGTCCAGGTACCCACGGGCGTCCGGCCCGGCCAGATCCGGATGACACTCAATGGCCGGGGCGTCACAGGAGCGTTCGCAGAGCGCGCCGACGGCCGCTACGAGGGGCGCCTCAAGGGCCTCAGGATGGGTCGCAACGTGCTCACGGCGAGCGCTCCCGACGCCGACGGCGATAGCGCGGTGATTCGCAACCACTCGATCGGCGGGCCGGTCTTCTCCGGGCCGCAGGTGCAGCCGTGGGCCTGCACCAACGAATCCAAGCGGCCGAAGTGCCAGGCGCCCACGACGTACGAGTACGAGTACAAGTCATCGGTCGACGGGCAGCTTCATCCGTATGACCCCGACAACCCGCCGTCGGATGTCGCGAAAACCACGACCCAGACCGGCAAGACCGTTCCCTTCATCGTCCGCGTCGAGACGGGCTACCAGGACCGCGATCAGTACAAGATCGCGGCCCTCTATCAGCCGGGCAAGCCCTGGCAGCCCTGGAACCCGCAGCCGCAGTTCAACCACAAGCTGCTGATCACCCACGGGGCGAGTTGCGGCATCGACCACCAGAGCGGTGAGGCGCCGAGCGTCACCGGCGACACCCTCGGGAGCTCCAGCCCGACGACCGCGCTCGGAATGGGCTTCGCGGTGATGTCGACGGCCCTCGACAACGCGGGTCACAACTGCAACCTCGCCACCGAGGCTGAATCGCTCGTGATGGCGAAGGAGCACCTGGTCGAGACCTACGGGACGCTCCGCTACACGATCGGCACCGGCTGCTCCGGTGGCTCCCTGGTCCAGCAGCAGGTGGCGAACGCCTATCCCGGCATCTACCAGGGGATCCTTCCGCAGTGCTCCTTCCCGGACTCGTGGTCGACCGGTCAGCAGCTCGCCGCCTACCACTTCCTTCGCGGCTACTTCGAGGACCCGAGCAAGTGGGGGACTGGGATCGCGTGGACGCCAACGCAGATCGCAGCGGTCGAGGGTCACCCGAACCACGTCAACGCCATCGTCTTCGACTCCGTCTACTGGACCGATCTCGCCGATCCTTCCGACGGTTGCGCAGGCGTCCCGGAGTCCGCCGACTACGACGCCCAGACGAATCCCGACGGGGTCCGGTGCACCCTCGCGGACTACATGATCAACGTCTTCGGCCCGCGTCCGGAGCGCTACTGGACGCCGCCCGAGCAGCAGGTCGGCCACGGCTTCGCGGGGCTGCCGATCGGGGACGTGGGCGTCCAGTTCGGGCTGCAGGCGCTCGAGGACGGCACGATTACCCCCGCGCAGTTCGCCGACTTGAACGCCAAGATTGGCGGCGCCGACATCGACCTGAACCACACCGCCGCTCGCAGCGACACCACGGAGCCCGCGCTGCGAAACGTCTATCGAAGCGGCGCCGTCAACGAGACGAACAATCTGACGAGGGTGCCGATCATCGATCTACGCGGCCCTGACCCGGGCGCCTTCCACGATGCGTATCGGTCGTTCACCATCCGCGCCCGGCTCGAGCGCCAGGAAGGGCACTTCCCCAAGAACCACGTGATCTGGTTCGGGCAGGCGCCCCTGATCGGCGATCCGCGCTACACGACCGAGGGGCTTCTGGCGATGGACCGCTGGCTGTCGCGGGTGCAGGCCGACGATCGCGACATCCCGCTTGCCACCAAGGTGGCGCGGGACCGGCCCAGCGCCGTGCACGACCGCTGCTCTCAGATTTCCGGCGTGGAGCGGATCTCGGTACCCGGGGTGGGCCCGGTCTGCAGGCTCAAGGAGGTGCAGACCCGATTCGGGACGCCGGCGACCGTCGCCGGCGAGAGCATCGCCACCGACCAGAACAGGTGCCAGCTGAAGCCGCTCCGCCGCACGGACTACTACCCGGTTCACTTCACGAACTCGCAGTGGCACGCGCTGCAGACCGCGTTCCCCACGGGCGTCTGCGATTGGAGCAGCCGGGGGGTCGACCAGCGCGACACGATCCCCTGGCTCACCTACCAGGAGCCGAACGGGGACGTGATCTACGGCGGCGAGCGCCTGGGAGACGCGCCGGCCGGATCGGGAGGTGGCTGGACGAGCCGCGCGTTCGCGTGGTGGCGCCACGGCGGCGGTTGACACGGCGCCGAGGCAATCGAGTGAGTGATTGAGCCGATATATGCGGCCAAAACACTCACTCGACGAATAAAGAAACTCCGCCTCGGCGACGAGGTGGCCGAGCCGGTCGCCGCGCTTCTTTGACTCAGGACTGACTTCTCGCCGCATGCGAGAAGAGCCGCCCGCTCCTTTGCCGCCAAGGCAGCAATGCCCCGATCTACCGATCGAGTGAGTGATTGAGCCGATATATGCGGGTCAAACGCACACTCGATTGTGTGCCCCTCCGGGGAAGCGTTTAGCTTGCGCTCATCAGGGTGATTCCGAGCAGTTGGCGGCTTCGTGGGGACGCGGTGCCCGCGCTTTGGCGCGGGTTGCTTGTTGCGGCTCCCGTTGGGATCGCCGCCCTCGTCGAGCTCGAGCTCAAGACACCCTCCACGGGGGCGATCACGGTCGGCGCGTCGATCACCGGATTCGTTGCGTTCGACGCGGCCGCACGGACCCGGTTCTGGTGGCAGCTCGGGATTGCGCCGCTGATCGGTGTGGCGGCGGCGCTCGGGGCCCTGACCGGTGACTCGGCCGTCCTCGCGGTTACGACGATGGCCTTATGCGCCGGCCTCGGCGCGATGAGCCGCGCGATTTCACCCCGGGCCGCGATCGCCGCGATCAACTGCGTGCTCACACTGCTCATCGCGCAGGGTCTCTCGCTGGAGGTGCACGACACCCCTCGGATCCTTGCGCTCGGAGCGGCAGGCGCGTTGGCGCAGGCGATCCTCTCGCTGGTCGTCGCGCTGACCCAGGGCGGCGTCGAGCGCCCGCATCCCCTCGCCGGCCTGCGATCGGCGGTGCCGGCGGTGCGTGCGAACCTGAATCTCAGCTCGCCCGTCATGCGCCACGCGCTGCGCTCGGCCGGTGCCTTGGCGGCGGCCGTCGGCGCGTATCACATCGTCGATTTCGGCATCCACGGCTACTGGATCCCGCTGACGGTCCTCTTCGTGCTCACATCGGACAGAGCGCAGACCTACGAGCGGATCTGGATGCGTGCGGCGGGCACAGCCGTCGGCCTCGCGGTGGCAACCGGGCTCGCGGTCGTGATCGACCATCACACCGCGGCCAATGTGGCCTTGCTCACCGTCGCCGCCGCGGCCGCCTACGCGATGCTCAGGCTCGAATACGCCCTGTTCACTTTCGCGATCACGATCTACATCGTCACGATCTCGCACGCGATGGGCGAGTCGGCGGTCGACGCCGTCGGCGAGCGAGCCCTGGGCACCGCGATCGGGATCGGGATCGTGATCCTGGCATTCCGCATCTGGCGCGATCGCCCGGCAACGGCCTCGACCGCCCCGACCTGATCGAGATCTGAGCCTCAGATGGCCGGGTCCGCGAGCAGCCCGGCCCAAGCCCGTGTCATCGCATCGATGAGGGCCTCCCGAGGCGTCCCTGGGTTGTCCATCCACCAGAGCACGAGCGATGCCATTCCCATTCTCATGAGCTCGGCCAGCGGCTCGGCCTCGCGCGGCGGGATGCGCTCCGTGCCGAGCGAGCGGATCACCCCAGCGAGGACCTCCCGGGCCCGCGCGTGGACCTCGCGGCGAAACGCCTGCACCTCCGGCCCGCCCCCGCTGTCCCTGAACAGCATCTGCCAGGCGTATGAGTGCGTCTCGACGTACTCCAGCCAGCTCTCGAGGATCGCCCGGAGCCATTCGCGGAGCGAGCCCTCCGTCGGCGCCGCGCCCGCGAACGTCGGCAGGTCGTCACGGTGGCGCGCGAGCAGCGCCAGGTAGAGCTCGCGCTTGGAATCGAAGTGGCGATAGAGGACCGGTTTGGTGACGCCAGCCGCAGCGGCGACGTCCTCGAGCCGGGTCCCCTCGTAGCCCCGCTCGCCGAAGAGCCGCCCGGCTGCCTCGGTGATCAGCTCCCTTCGTTCGGCCACCGGCAGACGCCGTCGCTCGATGGTCGCAGCCATAGTTACTGAAGAGTAACTTACGTGGTAATCTCCCGCGGACGAGGAGGCAACAGGCGGAGGTGGCGCCATGACGACAAGAACCGGCACGACAGAGACCACGGGCGGACGGCCGGCGGACGCGCCGAGCGAAGGCAGCGGCCTCGAGCAGGTCGTCGATCCCATCCACCATGTCGCGTTCGGATTCGAACAGGGCGATGGGTTCATGTGGGGCCATACCTGGTTCGAGCCAGGTGGCTACCTGCCGGAGCATTTTCACCCCTCGCTCGAGGAGCACTGGGAGGCGGTGGACGGAACGCTGAGGGCAAAGGTCGGCGGCACCTGGCGCGACCTGCGGCCCGAGGACGGGCGTGTGGTGGTTGCCAGAAACGTGCGCCACGCTCTCAGGAACGAGAGCGGCCGCACGGTCCACGGGCGTGCCAAGGTGATCCCCGGTGGGCGCCTCGAGGAGTTCCTGACCCAGGCGTCGCAGGCGGCACAGCAAGGCCTCTTCAACGAGCGCAACCTGCCCACGAGCCTCAAGGGTGCCATGTGGCTCGCGAAGTTCGCCTACAGCTTCCGCGACGAGACGGTGATGTGCTCACCGCCGCCGGCGTTGCAGCGGATCCTCCTGCCGCCGATCGCCCGGCTGGCGCGCTGATCGAGACGACTTAATTAAGCCGGCAGGACGTCGTTCAGCTCGCAGCCGAGCGTGTCGCCCGGTCGCGTGGTCGTCGTCACCCGGCAGCGCTTGCCCGGGTCGACCCAGTGCTCGAGACGGCGGGTGCTTCGATCGCGCCGCGTCTTCAGGACTACCGAGACGTCGATCTTCGTCTGGTAGGCGTGGGTCGGCTCGGTCCCGGCAACGTTACGGCGATTCGAGTGCGGCAGGCCACTCTTCTTGCGATCCAGATAGCCGGTCGCGAACGGCACCCCCGCGGTCTTGTCGTACAGCGCGCCGCGGCTTACGACGTAGCGGACGCCGAACTTGGTGGAGCAGTCGTTCACCTTGATCCCGTAGGAGATCTGCTCGCCGGTCCGCGACGCGCTCGAGTGCAGGTGACACGTGCCGCCGCGATTGGTGTGAGCGGTGAGGTTCAAGGCGGATGCCGGCGCGGCGAGGAGCGCCGCGGCAACCAGACCCGCCAGCGCCGGCGGCACCAAGCGAAACAGCCAAACGATCCTGCGCCCCTCTCCAACCATCGCCAACCGATGCTAATCGTGACGGGCCATCCACGCGCCACTTCTGCCACCGGCACTCGCGCGGAAACAGGGTCCAAGGGCCGACTTCCACAACGCGAGGAGGTGGGTCACCGAGGTCGGCTGGGGATCCGCGCCACCCGGGGATAAGTATCCGCTGCTCAGCCCAAGCCGGCCTGGAAGTGTTCCTGAGGTTCAGCCGGCGCTGAGCGGCCGATCCCCGATCCAGTAGCGGGGGCCGGGCCCGAGCCGGGCGGCGCGATCGTCCGGGTTGGCGAGCTTGCAGCGGTCCAGCGACAGGCAGCCGCACCCGATGCACTCGGTGAGGCCGGCCCGCAGCCGTTGCAGCTCGGCGATCCTCTGGTCGATCCGCTCCGACCAGCCGCGCGATAGCCGCGACCAGTCCCGGCGGGTCGGAACGCGTCCGGGAGGGAGCTTCTCGAGCTCCTCGCCGATCTCCTCGAGCGTGAGCCCAACCCGCTGGGCGAAGACGATGAAGGCGATGCGCCGCAGGACGGATCGGTCGTAGCGGCGATGGCCGGAGCCGGCACGGTGTGACGCGATGAGGCCACGATCCTCGTAGAACCGCAGCGCCGAGGATGCAACCCCGCTGCGCTTTGCGACCTCGCTGATCGTGAGGAGCTTCGCCATCGGACGAAAGCGAATCACAAATCGCCCTTGACTTCAAGTTCACTTGAACTTGTAGCCTGGGCATGAACCTGATTCCGAAATGCGGAGGCGTTCATGCCCAAGACTCCGACACCCAGCGAAGAGATCACCGATGAGGTCACGTCCTGGCCGGCCGTCGAGGCCGGTCCGGGAAGGCGCGGCGAGTTCGCGTTCAAGGTAGGCAAGCGGGAGATCGGCCACCTCCACGGCGACCATTCAGCCCACTTCTCGTTCCCGAAGGACGTCTGGACCGAGCTCCGGGACGAGGGGCGCATCGCCGAGCATCCAGTCTTTCCCGGCCGGGTTGGCCCGGCGTCGCGCCGGATCGAGAGCGAGGGCGACGTCCGCGACGTGATCGCGATGATGCGCTTGAACTATGAGCGCGCCGTGGCGAGGCAGGGCGCCCGATGAGCTCGTTCAGTGAGGGCGAGCTCGCCTACCTGCTGGAGGATCGACGACTCGGCCGGCTGGCGACCGTGGGTAGGGACGGAACGCCGCACGTGGTCCCGGTCGGCCTGAGCTACAACCGCGAGCACGATGCGATCGACGTGCGCGGCCGCACCCTCGCCGCCACCAAGAAGTACCGCGACGCCGAGCGCACCGGCCGAGCCGCGATCGTCGTCGATGACCTCGCGAGCACCGATCCGTGGCGCCCACGCGGGATCGAGGTTCGCGGACGGGCCGAGGCGATCCCTGGGCCGAGTCCCATGATCCGGATCCACCCCGAACGGATCGTCTCCTGGGGTATCGAGAGCGAGGAGCTCGGGGTGCGTCACGCACGCTCGGTGGCCCGACCGCAGGCGGTCGCGACGCCACAGGCGTAGCTCGTTCCGGTCCCCGGGAACTACGACGCGCCGGCCGCTCGGGCCTTCGACCACTCCGCCTTGTGGGCCCGCTTGGCCGCTTGGTAGTCGGCCAGCGCCTGCGGCGAATCCACGTCCCCGAGGGTCGGATGCGGCGGTACCAAGTCCCGGGCGGCCTCGACACCGAATCGCTTCGCGAGGACTGCGCCGAGCGCCTTCACCTTCATCTCACCGAACCCGGGCAGCGACTCGATGTTCGCGCGAAGCTCCTCCGACGTGCTCGGACCCTCCCAGACCCGGGCCGCGTCTCCGCCGAAGCGGTCCTGCACGTTGGCCGCGAGGTCCTGGACGCGCCTCGCCATCGAGCCTGGGAAGCGGTGGATGGCCGGCCGTTCGCGGAACACCGGCTCCAGATCGGCGGACGCGAGGGCTTTCGGATCGAGCGTGCCGAAGCGGTCCTTCAGCACCAGCGGTCCCGAGAACGCCTTCTGCACCGGAACCTGCTGGTCGAGCGCGAACCCGACCAAAAGCGCCATGGGGTCGCTGGCGATCAACTCGTTCGCTTCGTCGGAGTCCGTGAAGTGCAGGCGATCGGGCATCTGACCCGATCGTATCCTTGCGAGCCGCGCACTTAGCGCGCGTTACCCTCAATCGGGTTCGATCGTTCAGGTAGAGACGTCTGGCAACCGCTGTCCCGCCCGGCTCGGGGAGCCTCGTTCAGATGTCACGTCCGCAGGACAAGCGTCTTCCCTATATGCCGGGCATCGACGCCCTCCGGGCGATCGCTGTGCTGGCCGTGTTCTTCTACCACGTGAACACCGGGGGCTGGATGCCCGGCGGGTTCCTGGGCGTGGACGTCTTCTTCGTGGTCAGCGGCTACCTGATCACCGCACTGCTGCTGAGCGAATACCGAACGGCTGGGCATCTCGAAGTCCTGCGGTTCTGGATGCGCCGGGCCCGTCGGCTCCACCTCAGCCCGCAGGGCGAGCGGCTCCATGCGTCGCTGATCGCGGAGTCGTTCAGGTAGGGCGCATCCCGCCAGATCCGACATGACTTGAACGCGTCGGATCGGGTAGCCGGGGCGCATGGCGGATGGATTTGAGACCGTGCGTCCGCAGTTTCCGACGCTTCGGTTCATGGCCACCCTGCGGGCTGCCCGGGATTTCGGTCTCGACCCGGAGGTCGCCGACGCGATCGCGGCCAAGTTCGACCCCCGCCGTCACGACCTGGAGCGGATCATCGACGCGCTCACTGTCGCGCTGCTGATGGAGGGCGCGGTCGAAGTGCCGGACGCGGTCTGAGCTAGACCGAGCACGCGAGCAAGTCGTCAGCCATCTCGCGACTACGAAATTACCCGCTGAATCACGAAGGCGATGATGATCAGCGCCGCCATGAGCACCAGCACCCTTACGGCCATGCTCTGATTCGCGTACCAGTTCAACGAGTGACCTTACTTGCGCGAGGAAAGGCGCCGCGACCCTACCCAGAACGGACGGAGGCCGCCGAAATCGACCACCTCGCCGTGGATACCACTACCCGCCCGGGTCAATCCATGTGGATTGATAGCTGCGACATGTCGTTAAGCACCATCACTGCCCCGAGCAGGGCTGCGATCGCTGCCAGCACGAGGAGCGCAATACCGATCCTGACCGGCCAAGTCACAAAACGAGCTTATACAGAGAAGGACTGAGTGACGCAGCGCACACAGACCGGCTCGACCGGCCCACAGTCCGGTAGTTCCCCATACCCTGAGCGTCCGTGGCAGACGCGACCGGTGAGGCGACCGAGCACGTAGACGTCCTGATCGTGGGTGCGGGGCTTTCGGGCGTCGGAGCCGCGTGCCACCTGCGCCGGCAGCTGTCGAGCAAGACATTTGCGATCCTCGAGGCCCGCGAGGACCTGGGCGGCACATGGGACCTCTTCCGCTATCCCGGGATCCGCTCGGACTCCGACATGTTCACCCTCGGCTACTCGTTCCGGCCCTGGCGGGAGTCTGAGGCGATCGCCGACGGCCCTTCCATCCTCAGCTACATCCGCGACACCGCGCGCGACTACGCAATCGACGAGGCGATCCGCTACGGCCACCGGGTCACCCGGGCTGCGTGGTCAACAGCCGACGCGCGCTGGACCGTCTCGGCGGAGCGCGTGGACACCGGCGCCACCGTGACCCTTACCTGCGACTTCCTGTTCGCATGCACGGGCTATTACAAGTACGAGGAGGGGTACACGCCCGACTTCGAGGGCACCGAGTGCTTCCGCGGCCGGATCATCCATCCCCAGCACTGGCCGGAGGATCTCGACTACGACCGCAAGCGCGTGGTCGTGATCGGCAGCGGCGCGACCGCCGTCACGCTGGTTCCGTCCATGGCCGACCGTGCGGCCCACGTCACCATGCTCCAGCGCTCGCCGAGCTACGTCGTCTCACTTCCGGGCAGCGACAGCGTCGCCCAGGTCCTGAGGCGCCGGCTCCCGGTGCGGGCCACGTACGCGATCGTGCGCTGGAAGAACGTGCTGCGCCAGATGGTCGCCTACAAGGTCGCGCGCCGGGCTCCGCGATTCGCGCGCAAGCTGGTTCGGGGGATGGTGCAAAAGCAGCTACCGGAGGACTACGACGTCGACACCCACTTCAACCCGACCTATGACCCCTGGGACCAGCGGCTCTGCCTGGTTCCAGATGGCGATCTGTTCGAGACGATCGCGCGCGGGCGAGCCTCGATCGTCACCGACCGGGTCAAGAGCTTCACCCAGGGCGGGATCGAGCTGGAATCGGGAGCGGAGCTAGACGCCGATGTGGTCGTCACCGCCACCGGCTTCAACCTGCTGCTCCTGGGCGGCATGGACGTGGTGGTCGACGGCGAACCGGTGGACTTCTCGACGCGAGTGGCCTACAAGGGACTGATGCTC
>JBJMKM010000109.1:0-40666 GCA_045805825.1 Solirubrobacterales bacterium | reverse complement strand
GACGGAGAGGGACGCAAGCGACGAGCCGGTCCACCCTGGCATATAGGAAAGCCCGCCGGAGCGGAGCTTTCCATTCGCAGGCCTGTAAGCCGGTGCCCGCGATTGGCGGGCCTGCCGACAAGGCCGTCCTCGATCTGCTGTCGAAGGACCCCGATGCCATCGTCTCCGCCTGCGAGACCAAGACCCGGCATTAGGCGGCTTCGCCTGCACCGCGGCCCCCGGTTTGGGCGAGTTTGCCCCCTACACTCGTCGGTGCAGGCTATGCAGTCGCGGGGGTGAAACCTCGAGGAAAGTCCGGACACCACAGGGCAAGGACGGTTGGTAATCCCAACCCGGCGAAAGCCGCGGGAAAGTGCCACAGAAACGACACCGCCGATGGCGCGGCCACACGTGAGTCGCGATCAGGCAAGGTTGAAATGGTGCGGTAAGAGCGCACCGGGGCCTCGGTGACGAGACCCGTCAGGGCAAACCCCGTCCGGTGCAAGGCCAAGCAGGACCGTCGACCCAGCCCGGCGAGGTCCAGGTAGGCCGCAGGATCCCGGCGAACGGGACCCACGGGGACCTAGGCCCCGTGAGACAGATGACTGCACACGACAGAATCCGGCTTACAGCCTGCTAAGGAAAAGCCCCGCTTAGCGGGGCTTTTCTATACCAAGTCGGCCCTGGAGCCAACAGTTCACAACCTGTCCTCAGGTCACGTTGCAGCCGTCCTTGTAGATGGTGAGCGTTTCAACCTTGTTCTGAGACGCAGACGTGAAACCGCCGCTGAAAGCGGTCGTGACATGTTGCTTTCGGACCACGAGCTTGCCGCCCAACACCTGCTTGGCCGCCTTGAGCCGCGATCCCAGGCCGACTCCTTCATCGGTCCTCCACTTCTTCAAGCGCGTGATCGTGAGCTCGCCACTTGTGCTGTTCGTCCCCGCCCGGATCAGCATGCCGCAAACCTTGCCGTCCACGAATTCGAGCACCGCGCCCTGCTCCGGGTAGTCGGCAGAGGAGTCGGACAGCCAAATGCATGTGGTTCGGCCGCCGGTTCCCACCGCGCATTGGGCGGCGCCCCATTTCGAGAATGCCTTCGCCTTGCTGGTGCCGAACTCGATCGGTCCGATCGACTTGAACGGCACGATCCTGGCCTGGCTCGGCGTCGGCAGCGCGGCCGCCGCGGTCGCCGGCACCACCAGGGCAGTCACCGCTGCGACACACGCAGCGACCCCCCACATCCGTGCACCCTGCATCTGCAAACCTCCCTGTCAATGGACCGGCCAAGACCCTTACGTGGCACCTCGATGCTACACCCGAGCACGCAGAGGACCAGCCGGCACCGCCATTGCTGACGCCAGGCAAACGCGATCGATCTAGGTCAGCCCGGGCCAGTTCAGATCGTCTGGAAACGATCAGGAGGAAGAGATGAGCGATGCGCCCGATGTGTTCAAGACGGAAGCGACCGGAGCCTGGCTGACCGAGGCGGCCCCCGATCGCGCGATCCCCGACAACCCGATGACCGCGATCGCGGCGATGCGCCTGGTCGGCCAGGAGCTGGCCGTGGAGGGCATTCCGGAGCGAAACCTGGCCACCTTCGTCACCACCTGGATGGAGCCCGAGGCGCGGGCGGTGATCGACGAGAACCTCCACCGCAACTTCATCGACCACGCCGAGTATCCGATGACCTTCGAGATCCAGCAGCGCTGCATCCGCATGCTGGCCGAGCTCTTCAACGCGCCGGGCGAGACCACCGGGACCAGCACCCAGGGCTCCTCCGAGGCGATCATGCTCGGAGCCCTGTCGCTGAAGTGGAAGTGGCGCCAGCGCCGCGAGGCTGCCGACAAGTCCACCGACCGCCCGAATCTCGTCTTCGGAGGCGACGTCCACGTCGTCTGGGAGAAGTTCTGCCGCTACTTCGACGTCGAGCCGCGGATCGTGCCACTGCAGCCGGGTAAGTACACGATCGGCCCGGAGGACATCGAACCGCACGTGGATGAGAACACGATCGGCGTCGCGGCGGTGGTTGGTACCACCTTCACCGGCCACGCCGACGACGTGGTGGGGATGAACGACTTCCTGGTCGAGCTCAAGGACAAGAAGGGCCTCGACGTGCCGCTCCATATCGACGGCGCGAGCGGCGCCTTCGTGTGGCCGTTCCTCTATCCCGACTCCCCGTGGGACTTCCGCCTCGAGCAGGTGCGCTCGATCAACGCCTCTGGTCACAAGTTCGGCCTCGTCTACCCGGGGATCGGCTGGCTGATCTTCCGCGAAAAGTCCGACCTCGCCGAGGACCTGGTCTTCTACGAGAACTACCTCGGCAAGACCGACGCGACGTTCACGCTCAACTTCTCGACCGGGTCCTCGATGGTCCTCGCCCAGTACTACAACTTCGTCCGCTTCGGAAAGGCCGGCTACCGGGCGATCATGCAGGTCATGCAGGAGAACGCGACCTCGCTGGCATCAGACATCGAGGGGATCGGCAAGTTCCAGATCATCGGAGCGGACGAGGAGACGCTGCCGCTGGTCGCCTTCAACCTCGGCGAGGAGCACCCCTACGACGAGTTCGACATCGCCTTCCAGCTGGCCGCCGAGCGCGGTTGGATGCTGCCCGCCTACACGATGCCGCCGGATGCGCAAGACGTGAAGATGATGCGCGCGCTCGTCAAACTCACCCTGAGCCGTTCGCTCGTCGACACGCTCGCGGGCGACCTCGGTCAGGCGATCGAGACGCTCGAGAAGAAGGGGCCGGTCAGCGAGTCGGAGCGCAAGCGCGTCAAGACCAGCGTCACGCACTGAGCCGGGAAAGCCCCGCCGAGGCGGGGCTTTCCCATGTCCGGTTCAGGCCTGCTTAACGCGGAAGCCGTAGCCCTTGTGCCGCTTCAGGAACTCGCCCGAGGGTGCCTTGAGCCTCCATCCACCCGGCAGGTGTCCGCTCGGAATCTGGAGGAACCTCGCGAAGAGATTCGAGGCCCTCTGGCAGCTGATCCGCCGTTTCTTGATCACCGTGATCGTGTATGGCCCCTTCGGGAGGTCCAGACGGCCGATGTGGTCGTGGTGCTGGACCTGGAAGGTCCCGGGGCAGATCATCTCGCCCCTGGCCGGGTGACGCCCGCCACCACCATCGCCACCACCGCCGGGCCCGGTCCGCTTCACGAAGAAGGACTTCCGGGGGTTCTTGATGAAGCCGGACCTCCGCACGCTCACCCTCCAACCGTCCGGGAGGTTGCCGTCGAAGTCCTGGAGGAACGTCGTGAAGAGGCTGGCGGCGCGCTGGCAGCTCAGCTTGTTCTGGTTAGTCACCGTGATGGTGTAGCTGCCCTTGCGAAGCGAGAGCTTGCCGACGTGGTCGTTGTGCAGAACGCTGAACGCATTCGGGCACCGGGTAGCCGCCGCGGCGCGGTCGGAGTTGGCGAGGATCGCGAGCGCGAGCGCGATCAATGCAAGCGCGGCGATGGTCACGCGACGCGTCTGGACTGCGGTGGACGACATCCCCTGCTCCTAAGGTCGTGGACGATGAAAAGCGGTCGGCCCCGCGGACCGAACCGCGGGGACAGACTAACCGCCCGCCGGGCTGTTTACCTCAAGCGAGCTCGGAGCCGCAGCTCTCACAGCCGCCCGCGCGCGACATCTCGCCCGAGCAGATGGGGCAACTCACGCGTCCGGCCCCGGTGAGCTCGTCCCAGACGGCGACGATGCGGTCCTCGAGCGTCGGACCCTGTGGCTGGAAAAGCCGCGGCGCCCCCGGCGCGGCAGCCGCGTCTCCCGGCGCCACTGGAGCCTCGCGTGTGGCCACAGCGCTCATCAGACCCTCCGGAACACTCCCACGACGCGCCCGAGTACCTGGGCGTCGCGCGTGCGAATCGGCTTGTACTCCTTGTTGGCGGGCTGAAGGCGCACCCGGTCCTTCTCACGGAAGAAGCGCTTGACCGTCGCCTCGTCCTCGAGGAGCGCCACGACGATCTCGCCGTTCCTGGCGGAGTTCGCCTGCTGGACGACCACGAAGTCCCCGTCGATGATCCCGGCGTCCTTCATCGAGTCGCCCTTGATCTGCAGGACGAAGTCGGCCTCGTCACCGCCGATCACGGGCGGCAGCTCGAGGTACTCCTCGATGTTCTCCTCGGCGAGGATCGGCTCGCCCGCGGCGACCTGGCCGACCACCGGCACACTCGAGGCCTTGACCGCGCGCTTAGCGCGACCGACCAGGAGCTCGATCGCCCGCGGTTTGGTGGGGTCGCGACGGAGGAGGCCGACCTTCTCGAGGTTGGCCAGGTGGGCGTGGACGGTCGAGGACGAGTGGAGCCCGACGGCCTTGCCGATCTCGCGCACGGTCGGCGGATACCCGGTCTTGGACGCGTAGCTGCGGATGAAGTCGAAGATCTCCTTCTGGCGCTTGGTGAGGTCCACGGTCAGCTCCTTGTGATGCGATCCATCGCGGGACGGGCTCGCTTGAGGGAACACATGTTCGTAAGAGTAGACGGCCTCGCGGACGGAAGCAACCCCTCTAGAATCGAGGGCCCTCAAGCGCCTGTGGCGGAACTGGTAGACGCGCAAGGTTGAGGGCCTTGTGGGGTGAACAACCCCGTGGAGGTTCGACTCCTCTCAGGCGCATTTAGACCCGCAAATGTTCGTGTGCGCCGCATGCCGTTGGCACTACACAGGCAACCGGTCACGCGCACGACGTCCGAGTTTCATCGCAAGAATCCCGAAGCCTGCGCGCTCAGCGGCGGACGCAGCTTGGAAGCCTCTACGGGCTGCGTTCACAGGGAGCGCCTATTCGGGCTCGGGCGCCTCTTCCCCTGGCCAGGCGCCGGTGAGACGCTCAAAACCCTGGCGGGCTCCGTGGTCGAAGAAACCGCGAACGAAGCGGTAGGACGCTCCTTTCGCCAGCGCTGACTTCTGCTCACGATCAGGGCGACGGAGCCCGCCCCGAGGAGCCTTCCCCCTCACGTGACGGCGGCGACTTGCGGCTCGCGATCCTCCGATGCCAGTGCGGAACTCTCGGTCGGAGAGCGCGTCCCGCCTAGGATCCTGTTGCGCAACTCCTCGTTTGCCGCCAGAGCCACCGCTGCGCCGGCGATGCCGATGCCGAGCACGATCGCCAGCCGCCGCCCCTTTTTCCGCTTTGGCTTACGCCTGCCGGTCTGTAGCGCGCTCGCAGCCTCCCTCAGCGATAGCGCTGCGTCGCGCACCTGGCCACGAAACTTCTCGTCCCGCGTCGGCTCCACACGGCGCTTGGATGCACGGCGGTAGGCGGCGCGGAGGCTATCTGCGGCACGGAGGATGTTTTCCTGGACGTAATCGTTCTCGAGCAGCCGCTGCGCGTAGGTGCCGGCCCTATCTGCCTTCGAAGCCATCTCGCCTCCTCATCTGTTCGGCTCAGGTCGTTTTCTGCTCTTTGGGCTCGGAGCGCGGTTCGAGCTGGATCTCGCGCTCCGCGCGGGGCACGCCCTCGGCCAGCTCGTGCCCGCGCTCGCGCTCGGCGTTGAGCTCGTGGCCGAAGAGCAGCGCGAGGTTGGTGATCCAAAGCCAGATCAGCAGTACCACGACGCCTCCGAGCGTCCCGTAGGTCTTGTCATAGGAGCCGAAGTTGGCGACGTAGAAGGCGAACGCCGCCGATGCGATCAGCCAGACGACCACCGCGACGATGCCGCCGGGCGTCACCCACTTGAAGCCGCGGAGCTTGACGTTCGGGGTCGAGTAGTAGAGGACGGCGATGATCGTGATCACGATCGCGAGCATCACCGGCCACTTCGCGATGTCCCAGATCGTCGTCGCCGTGGAGCTGATCCCGAGCGGCCCGGCCACGGCGTCCACGATCGGCCCGGTGAGTACCAGCGCCAGCGCCAGGATCGCGACCAAGAGAACGACGACGAGCGTGACCAGCATCTGCAGCGGCCGCAGCTTCCAGATCGGACGGCCCTCCGGAGTCTCGTAGATGACGTTCGACGCGCGCATGAAGGCGCCGACGTAGCCCGAGGCCGACCACAGCGCCGCAACGAGTCCGACCACGAACATGATCCCGGCGGTCGACTGATTCGAGGTGATCGATTGGATCGGCCCGGAGAAGGTGGACGCGGCGGATGAGGGCCCGATCTGGGTGACGATGTCGGTGATCGTTTTCGAGGTGGACTGAGGATCTGCGAACAGCCCGATGATCGAGACCAGAGCAATCAGCGCCGGGAACAGTGCCAACAGTCCGTAGTAGGTGAGCGCCGCGGCCTGATCCGTGAGCTGGTCCTCGGAGAATTCAGTCAGAGTCCGCCGCAGCACGCCAAAGGTCGTCGGTTTGTCATAGGTCCCGCCGGGTCGATAGTCGCGGCGGATCGGATCCGCCGGTCCGCCGTCGGACGATCCCTGGTCGATCGATTCGTGCGTTCGCGTGGCCATCGCTGCCCCCTTTCCCTCCGTTCGTTTCGACCTAGCGGCGACCGACGATCCAGCCGATCGCGACCCCCCCGACGAAGGCACCGATCGCAGCCGTCGCCACCGGGTTCTCGCGGGCGGCCTGCGCCGCCTGCGAGCTGAACTGCTGAGCGGCTTCCGTGGCCTGGGTGGCGCCGTCCTGCGCTGACTCGGGTGAGGCTTGCTTGACCTTCTCCGTGACGGCCTCCTTTTGAGCCGTGACCGTTTCCTTGGCCTGGTCCTTCTTTGCGGTCACCTTGGCCTTCGCCTCGGCGACCTTGCGCTTCGCCTGCTTTTTGACGTCAGCCTTGTCGGCGAGCTCCGCGACCGTGTCGCCGAGTTCCTCGCGGGTGGCCTCGATGTCCGCCTCGATCTCCTGCGGGGACCTCTTCTCGGCGCCGTCGCCTCTGGATGGGGTGGTCTTTGTCTCGCCGGTCTCTGCGGCCATCAGCTCCGTGCCTCCTTCGCGCTGCGCTTGACGTAATCGACGTCTTGCTTGGTGGTATCGATCGCCCGCTCGGGCACCGGCGGGGTGCCGGCTTCGACGCGGTTCTTTCCGATGAGTGCCGCGCCGCCAGCGATAACGGCATAGGCCACCGTGACGATGAGCGCCGCCAGCCACGGGCTCACCGCGGTCGCAAGCGCCAGGATGAGCGTGGCCGTCAGGGCACCGAGGGCAAAGACGCCCACGAGGGCGGCCCCGCCGAACGCGCCTGCGCCAATTCCCAGGCGCTTGGCCTTGATCGCCATCTCGGCCTTCGCGAGCTCGACTTCCTTGCGCGCGAGGTCGCTCGCTTGATTAGAAAGCTGCTTGGTCAGCTCGGCTAGGGATCCCTCGTCATTCGAGGAGCCTCCCTCCAGCGTGGCGGCGCTGCTGAAACGCGCATTTCCCTCGGCCATCTTGGCTCCTGTCCCCTGGATTGCATCGAATGCCGCTCGAAAACGCGGCGCATGGGTACGTCTGCCCGCAACACACTGGGTCAAACACCGGCTACGCCTGCCACTCAGCCACGCGCGCCACGCGCAGACCTCCTGGAGAGCTCAGCGTCCAAAGGCAAGCTCGCTCTAGTGCCATGGGCGACGGGGACGCTCGCTGATGGCGAGAGCTCTTCGCAGCAGTCTCGATGCAGACGACGACGGGTACATTCCCCTGAATGGCCGGAAGCCGCGCTCGGCTGGGCGGAGTCCCGCCATCAATGCTGCGAAGACAGGAGCTGCGCCAGCGCCGATTCGTGACCAGATCCGTGGCTGCGAGGACCCGGCCTTGAGCCGGCGTCAGCACGGATATCTGTGGACTGGAGGAGAGCTGTGACCGAGGAAGCTGCGCGACCTGTCAGCGGGACGGCAATCGTCCTTCTCACGCTGGCCGCAGGGCAGTTCGTAATGGCCCTCGACACGACGGTCATGAACACGGCGATCGCGACCGTTGCCGACGATGTCGGGACCACCGTCACAGGGATCCAAACGGCTATCACGCTCTACACGCTGGTGATGGCCTCGTTCATGATCACCGGCGGGAAAGTCGGTCAGATCCTCGGCCGAAAGCGCGCGTTTGCGATCGGGTGCGTCATCTACGCCTGCGGCTCGCTCACGACTTCACTTGCTCCCAACCTGACCGTGCTGATGATCGGCTGGTCGGGCCTCGAGGGTCTGGGCGCGGTGCTGATCATGCCGGCCATCGTGGCGCTCGTCGCGTCGAACTTCGGACGACCCGAGCGCCCGCGCGCGTATGGGCTCGTTGCCGCTGCCGGCGCGATCGCGGCGGCGCTGGGCCCGCTGGTCGGCGGCGCGTTCACCACCTACGCCTCGTGGCGATGGGTGTTCGCCGGAGAGGTCGTCATCGTGCTCGGAATCCTCGCCCTGACGCGGCGCATGAGCGACAGGCCGGCGGAGGAGGGGGTCCGGCTCGACCTCGGCGGCACAGCCCTGTCCGCGGCCGGCCTCGCCTTGATCGTGTTGGGCATCCTGCGATCGGGGACGTGGGGCTTCGTGCAGCCGAAGCCCGAAGCCCCCGAGTGGCTCGGACTCTCCCCCGTGATCTGGCTCGTCCTCGCGGGCGGGGTAGCGCTGGCTCTGTTCCTGAAGTGGGAGAACCGGCGCATCGCGCGCGGCGAGGGAGCGCTCTTTGACCCGGCGATGCTGCGCAACATCCAGCTACGCGGCGGCGTCATCTCGTTCCTGTTCCTGTTCCTGGTCCAGGCCGGCCTCTTCTTCACCGTTCCGCTGTTTCTGTCGGTCGCGCTCGGGCTGTCGGCGATCGAGACGGGAGTCCGGCTGCTTCCGCTGTCGCTGGCCTTACTCCTGTTCGCGGCCGGCATTCCCAGGGTTCTCCCGAATGCATCGCCGCGGCGAGTCATCCGCCTCGGGTTCGTGACGCTGTTTGCCGGCCTGGTACTCCTGATCGCCCTCCTGGATGTCGGCATCGGACCGGAGATCGTGACGTGGCCGCTGCTGCTAGCCGGTGCCGGGATCGGCGCGATGGCATCGCAGCTCGGCAGCGTCACGGTGTCGTCGGTGCCCGACGAGCAGAGCGGCGAGGTAGGCGGCCTCCAGAACACCGGGACCCAGCTCGGGGCGTCGATTGGCACCGCCCTGGCAGGCGCCGTCCTCATCTCGACGCTGACCATGTCGTTCTTCACCGGTATCACCGACCACCCGGGCGTTCCCGAGAGCGTCGCCTCGAAGGCGCAGACGGAGCTCGCCAGTGGGATCCCATTCCTATCCGACGCCGACCTGAGGGCCGCGCTCTCGGATGCACACGTGTCCACCGTGACGGCCGACGCGGTCATAGAAACAAACTCGCAAAGCCGGATCGCCGGGTTACGTGCCGCCCTATCGATCCTGGCCCTCCTGTCACTCGCCGCCCTCGCGTTCACCCGCGGCATTCCCGCGGTCCAACCCGGCGCCCAATCGCCGCGATCACCACCTGACACCGCGGAGGCGTAGCTCGGCCGGCCTAGGACCGCGTCCTACCCAGTCGAATACAGATGGGGCGTAGCTCGCTTGGAGGGCAGCCCTCTTGGCCAGAGTGGCTGTCGTGCCGCCTCAGAGCGGTGACCGACGGGCACTCCTTTTCTAGAGCGGCTCGTGCGGCGATACTAGGCGGGCCGGGCCCTGCCGGGCCATCGTCGGACGGCTCGCCTAGGGTTAGCCGGTGACCTCGGTCGACGTCGAGCTCGGGTTCGTGGCTTTGGCGGCGATGCTGTCACCGACCACCCTCACGTTCTCGGTCCTCGCGCTCGCCCTCGGCGATCGTCCGCTGCGCACCGGCTTGTGGTTCTACCTCGGCGCGATGGGCGTGACCCTCACGATCGGCGTCGTCGGCGCCTTCGTGATGGGCGACGTGGCGGCCTCGCAGATGTCCTCCCCGAAGACGTGGGTGGCCGTGATCGATGTCGCCGCCGGCGTTCTCGTGCTCACCTACGTGGTGCATGCGCTCCGGCGGCCCAGGGACCCCGAGCGGCTGGCCGGGATGATCGAGCGGATGAGCAAGCTTGCCTACTCACCCGCGGTGGCGATCGCCGGCGCCGGCGCCACCCTCGCCAACCCCGGGGGGTTCATCCCCCTGGCGCTCAAGGAGATCTCCCAGCTCGACCTGAGCACCGCTGAGTACATAGTCGGCTGGGTCCTCTTCTCGCTGGTCTCCCTGCTCCCCCTCGGACTGGCGATGCTGATGCTCGTCTTTGCCCGCGAGCGCGCGATGCGGATTCTCGAAGTTGCACGAAATTGGCTCGAGCGAAACGCCCGGGTCCTCGCGGCCGTGATCTTGGTGGCGCTCGGGGCGGCGCTGCTCAGGAATGGGATCGTCGGCCTCACATGAGCGTCCGGGAAAGCGAACGCAATACTTGACCCCGCGCCGCGAGCGCGGGCACCCTACCCGTCGAGGATTCTCGCGAGCTCGCGGTACACGCGTGGGTTGACCGACATGCCAGTGTGGCTCGACTCGACCTCGATGTGCTCGGCCGACGGATCCAGGCACGCCTCCCACGAGACAATGCCGTCGCTTCGCGAGTAGATCGAGACAGCACGCACGCCGGGCGGGAGCGGGGCCCCTAGGTCGCGGCGAAAGGCCGCGCAGCACGGGCCGTCGCCGCATTCGCTCGAGAACATCCCCGGCATGCCGAGGTCGCCGAGCCGCGCGACGGAGCGCACGGAGCCGAGCACGGCCGGTGCGACGCTCAGCGGGTCGAGCACCGGCGAGCCGAGCATCACGAGGGTGTCGACCACATCGGGATTGCGGAGCGCGACCACGCGCGCGAGCTCCCCGCCCCGGCTCTGCCCGATGACGACGATGCGGCCCTTTCGGCCCTCCGCCAATCGCCGCAGCCGCGACTGGATCCCAAGAACGGCGCGCTCGGCGCAGTTCGTGTTGAGTCGCATCCCGGCGCTGGCCGTTCGCGCGCCGCCTCTGCGCAACCAGCTGCCGAGCACGCTCAGCGATTGGTCCCCCGCCATGAACCCGGGTACGAGCAGGACGGCCGAGTCGCTCGCGCCTGCCGACGGGCGAAGGAAGTCGCGGTCGGCGAGCAGGCGCGCCAGCTCAAGGCCATAACGAAGCTCGCCGCGAAGCGGTGCATCCGGCGCCTTTCCCGGCGCCAGCGTCGGGGGCATGCGTTCAGCGTACCCACCGGCACAAGGTTGACGGCTTGTGAGCTGAACGCTTTAGACGCGTAACGCACGGCGTGCGGAGGCAATGCAGCCGGCGCCGCGCGCTTTCCCACAAGCCGACGCACATCCCTCCGGCGTTGGGCGATCCTAAGGCGAGATCCCGAATCCGGAGACGGGAATCGAGGTAGGCGAGTCGCTGGCGTTGCTGCTCACCAGAATCGTCGCCGCGCGATCACCAGGCGCAACCGGCGAGAACCGCACGTTGACGACGCACCCGCCGCCGGCCGGAGTGGCGACCACGGAGCACCCATCGCCGGTCCTCTTGAAGTCGTCGGGGTCTTGACCGGCGATCCTCACCCTCCGAGCACCGAGCACCGAGCTGCTCGTGTTCTGGATGAAGAAGGCATGGATCTGTCCTCTGCCACCCACCTTGGTCGGCGGGTACTGGTAGCTCCGTGGTGAGGCCGACGCCGTCGGATCAACTGCGATGCCGCACGGAGCCGATGCCCCTTTGATCAGGAATGGGTTGATTCCGGTGCCGTCGAGCCTCGCGGCCCCGATCGAATTCGTTGCCGTGCTGGTCCAGTAGATCCGCGACTCGTTCACGGCGACGCCGCAGGCGCCCTGCGCGGGGATGAAGCTCTGGCGGACGTGTGTGCCGTCCCGCCACGCCCTTCCGATGGTGTTTCCGCCGCGGTTCGCCCAGTAGATGTAGTCGTTGGTCACCGCCACGCCGCACGGGTCGCCGCCGGCGTTGATGAAGGTCGGATCGACGTCGAACGGGCCGTGCGCACGACCGAGGGCCCCCGGGTCGCCGGAGTTGGCCCAGTAGAGCTTGTCCGGGTCGACGGCGACCCCACACGGCGGGCCCGAGGTGGAGATGAAGATCGGATTGACGCCCGAGCCGTCGAGGTTGGCACGGCCGATCGCCCCCGCCCCCGAGACCAAGTGCGACCAGTAGATCCCGAAGCTGTCGAGAGCGACGCCGCGGACGTTCTCGCCGGTCCGGATGAAGTTTTGAGTTGCGCCACTCCCATTGAGCCGCGCCCGCCCGATGCTGCCTCGGGAGGCGCCTTGAGCCCAGTAGACGTGGCCGTCGTCGATTGCCACGCCGTGCGGGGCATCGGCGGTGGCAATGAAGTTCCGGATGGCCACCTCGCCGTTGGGCCGAGCACGGCCGATCGAATCGCTGCCCTGGTTCGTCCACCAGATATGCGCGCCCGCCGGCGCCGCGACGCCGAGCGTTACGAGCAGGCACACGCCCGCCCCCCAGCCCAACCTCGCGCCCCCTCTACGTGCCACCGCGGCTAACCGACGTTGCGCTTCTTCGACCTCGTCGCCAGGCAGGGCTCACCGTCGGCGGCAACCTTTTGCCTCACAACGGCGCGGTACTTGCCATGCGCATCCGCAAGGGCGATCCGCCACGCCCCCTTCTTGTTGGTGTGATCCCTGCCCACGACCTTGTCGTGGTGGTGCTTGCTTCGAACCAGCTTCACCTTGTCGCGCCGGCAGGACTTACGGTCCGATTTGAGCCTGCCCTTGAACCGGCCCTTGCTATGGGAGTACTTGATCGTCAGCTTTCGTGGGTGCACGTTGAGCGACGTCTCGGCTGCAGGCGAGCCGTTGCAGAGCGTGGCCTTGCCGGTGAAGATCCTCTGGACGGAGCAGTTTTCATTGTCGGTCGCCCTGAGGGTCACGGTGTAAAGACCGGGATGCTGGTAGTGATGGCGGGTCTTCGGATTGCTTGTCTGCTCACTGAACCCATCGCCGAAGTCCCAGTCGTAGGTCGCGACATTGCCGTCGGTGTCGCTTGAGCTCGAGCCGTTGAATTTCGCCCCCTTCTTATTCGGCGACGAGTGGACCGCGAAGCGCGAGGCGGGGGCTTGGTTAGGGGTGATCGCGATTGACTCGAGGTCGGGGTCGGTGCCCCCGGTCGCCCACGGCGAGCCCGCGATCAGGCTCAGTGACCCGTCGGATGCGACGTTGAAGCCGGAGATGTCGTCGGAGCCATTGTTGGAGACGTAGAGCCGTCTGCCGTCTGGGGTAAACGCCAGCGCCTTACCGTTGGTGCCTCCCGTGGCGAACGGTGAACCTGCGATCGAGCTAAGCGATCCGTCGGATCCGATGTCGTAGGCGTTGACCGTGCTCGTGATGCGGGTCGCGACGTAGAGGTGCTGCCCGTCGGGCGAGATCGCGATGTTCAGTGGATGACTTCCGGGGGCGACGCTCTTCGGGAATCCTGGAAGCTCGGTAAGGAATCCACCGGCCCCGCTGACGGAGTAGCCATCCAGGGTCCCGTTCGCACCATCCTCGGGATTCGAGGTATAGAAGAACTGGCCATCCGGCGTGATTCCCGATCCAAACGGATTGCTGCCGCCCGCCGATGGGTTCCCGGATGGGATGTTCTGATGGGCCCCCAGGCTACCGTCCGAGCCGATGTCATAGGCGGTGACCTTGTCCGTTGAGATGCCTCCTGACGGGTCCGAATTTTCGTTCGGAACGAACACGTTGCGGCCATCGGGTGTGACCGACCCCGCGAAGGGGTTGTGCAGACCCCCGGGGATTGGAACGGGCGAGCCCGAGATCTGACTCAACGAACCGTCGCCTGAGACCGTCCAACTCCCGATCGTGTCCGCGTTGTGGTTCCAGACGAAGACGTGCTGACCGTCAGGCACGGGGATAACTCCGAGAGCGCTGGCAGCGGGGCCATAGGGAGAGCTCGGAGCCGCGCTGAGCCCACCATCGGCGCGGACGTTGAAGCCGGCGATGGCGTTGGTGCCGAACTCCGCCACGTACACGTGCTGGGCGTCGGGGGTGATCGAGAGACCCTCGGTGACAGTGCCGCCGGTCGGGTAAGGAGAGCCAGAGACCGGGGTCAGCGAACCGTCGAAGTTGATGTGAAGGGCCGAGACGTCGTTGGAGCCCGCTGGGAAGCCGTTGCTGACGTAGACGTAGCGATCAGCGGAAGCGGCTGCGGGCAGGGCACAGGCCAATGCAATGCCTGCCACCGGGAGGAGCCAATTCCATGCTCTCCGCCCAGGGTGAATCAATCTCCGCCTTCCCTCCTCGATGGAGCGATCCTAACCGCACGCCGTGCCTGTGCGCAAGGGGGCTGGAGGCGACCGGCGTCGCTCAGCCGGGCAGCTCGGCGAGCCGTCGCTTCAGGAAGCGGCGCTCGGCGTCAGAGCGAACGAGCTCCAAAGCCCGCCCGTACGCCTTCCTGGCCTCGGCGGCGCGGCCGAGACGTCGGAGGAGCTCGGCGCGGGTTGCGTGGAGATAGTGGTAGTCGTCGAGCGCGAGGCGCTCCGTGATGGCCAGGGCGGCCTCCTCGTCGCCGGCCTCGCCGATCGCCGCGGCGCGGTTGAGCTCGACGATGGGGGAGGCGGTGAGCTCGGCGAGATCGCCATAGAGCTCGGCGATCCGCGCCCAGTCCGGCGGCTCCTCGGCGTGCAGTACCGCGACTGCGGCCTGGATCGCATAGGGCCCTAGCCGGCCCAGCGCGAGCGCCCGATCGAGCGCGCCCCGTCCCATCGCCAGCTCCTCCGCGTCCCAGAGCGAGCGGTCCTGATCGCGCAACAGGACGATCTCCCCACCGGTGAATCGCGCCTCACGCCTGGAGTCGTTCACGAGCATCAGCGCCAGCAGGCCGTGCACCTCGGGCTCGTCGGGCATGAGCTCTGCCAGCACCTGCCCCAGCCTGATCGCTTCGGACGCCAGGTCTCCCCTGCCCCCGTATCCCTCGTTGAAGATCAGGTAGATGACGGCGAGCACCGCCGCGAGGCGATCGGGCAGCAGATGGGCGGGCGGTACGCGGAACGGGATCCCAGCCGACTTGATCTTCTGTTTCGCGCGCACGAGGCGCTTGGTCATCGTGTCCGGCGGGATGAGGAAGGCGCTCGCGATCTCCTCCGTCGTGAGGCCGCCAAGCGTCCGCAGCGTCAGCGCAACCTGGGCGTCGAGCGACAGCGCCGGATGGCAGCATGTGAACAGCAGCTCGAGCCGTTCGTCGCCGATCGTCGTGTCATCCATCTCGTCACTCGTCGTCCCAGGCGTCTCCAGCAGGCGCAGCTTCTCGGCGCCCCTGCGCTCCCGGCGGATCCGGTCGATCGCCCGATTTCGGGCCGTCGTCACCAGCCACGCCCGCGGGCCCTCCGGCACACCCTCTCGAGGCCAGCGCTCCGCGGCGATCGCGAACGCCTCTTGCGCGGCTTCCTCGGCGAGGTCGAAGTCGCCGAGGAAGCCGATCAGTGAGGCGAGGACGCGTCCCCACTCCTCGCGGAATACCTGACCGAGAGACCCGATCGCTAGCCCCCCACGACCGGGCGGATCTCGATGCCGCCGCCGAGCCGCGCCGCGGGGATGCGGGCCGCGAGCTCGATCGCCGCGTCGAGGTCGTCGGCCTCGTAGAAGAGCCAGCCGCCAAGCGCCTCCTTGACGGTCGCGAACGGTCCGTCGGTCACGAGCGTCTCACCGCCCTCGACTCGCACCGTCGTCGCCGCCTCGGGGGCATCCAGCTGCAGGCCGGGCTCGACTCCGGGCGTCTGATTGATCGCCTGATAGTCGGCGAAGACCTGCTTTTGCTCCTCCTCCGAGAGCCGCGCCCAGTCCTCGGGCGAGCGAGGTGTCGGCGTTTGGCCTTGATGAATCAGCAGCATGTATTTCACGACTTCCTCCTTTGGGTGGATGTTCGCCCCTGAGACGAACGAAGACGGCCGAAAAGGACATCCAGGGCGCAACTCCCGTTGCGAATCTTGTTCTGGAGGTGGCAAGCGGCAATCATGGGTTGCTTGCGTTTGTATTCGTCTCCAGGCAAGCACGGCGTTCGGCGCCTGCCGATCGCCCTTCTCGCCGTCACGATCATGGCGCTGCCCGGCGCGGTGGCGCTTGCCGCGAGCGAGCCTTCCCCCGACGGCGTGGCGCCGGACGGGGCCGTCGCTCCCGAGACCCGGATCGACAGCGGGCCGGATGGGCCGATCGCGACCGCGAGCCCGTCCTTCGCGTTCTCATCGCCGCTGGCCGGTTCGCGATTCGCGTGCAGCCTCGACAACGCGCCATTCGAGGCCTGCACCTCACCGCAGACGCTCACCGACCTGCCAGAGGGCCGGCACACCTTCCGGGTCCGCGCCCTCGACGACGCCGGAGTTGGGGACCCCACCCCGGCCGCGAGAACATTCGCGGTCGATACGGCGGCGCCGGACCTGGCGATCGAATCCGGCCCCGACGGACCGGTGAACGATCCCATCCCCACGTTCGCCTTCTCCTCCGCCGACGCCTCGGTGACGCTCGCCTGCTCGCTCACCCCCGGAGCGCCGGCGTTCGCGCCCTGCCCCGGCGACGGCACCTACCGGCCCGATGGCCCGCTGCCGGACGGCACCTACGAGTTCCGCGTCACCGCGACCGATGCGGCCGGCAACGCTGCCGCCGCGGACCGTCAGTTCTCCATCGATACCGAGGCGCCACAGGTGACCATCGAATCTGGGCCGAGCACGAGCACCGATCAGGCCCAGCCGACCTTCACGTTCGGGTCAACCGACGAATCGGCCACTCTCTCGTGCTCGATCGACCACGGTGACCCGAGCTTCGGGCCGTGCTCGGGGGAGGACTCCGATCAACCGGAGTCACGGCTCGAGGACGGGAGTTACTCCTTCAGCGTGCAGGCGACCGATGCTGCCGGCAACAGCACGGTCGCGATCCAGAGCTTCGAGGTCCAGGCGACCGAAGATGTGCCGGCCGCAAAGGGGTCCCTCAAGAGCAGCGCGCCGAAGCCGGTGCCGGCCTGGTACATGACGGCGCGCAGCGAGCGAGATCTCAGGCGCCAGGCGCGCAGCGACGCCTGCGCATTCGCGCGGCGGCAGCCGAACCGCGCGCGTGTGCTCCTGCTGGACTTCGGCAAGGTCACGAGGCACCACGGAGACTTCGGCACCCAGCTGCGTACTGGTCCCAGGTTCTCCAACCAGGACATCCTCCGCGCGATGAAGTCAGCCGCGCATTCCTACAGGGCGAACGGGCACTGCTACCGGCGCGGCTCCGTCCGGATCGCGTACGGGAACACGAACAACATGCCCAACTGGATGACCCGGCGCAACATCCGCAAGGCGGGACGCCGCCAGGGCCGGATGGCCCATCGCCTCGAGAAGTATCAGCGCAGCAGCGGCCCCGCCTACAGACACCAGGGGGTGGCGGTCGCGGGGGACATCGAACCGCAGTGGAACAGGCCCAAGGCATCCGAGAGCCTGGTGGGCGGGGCCACCTACCGCAGGCGCGGCGGGCTCTACTACAACTACGGCGCGGCGAGTCTGTGCCCGCCCGAGACCTCGAAATGCGCCAACAGCTGGAACTTCAAGGACCTCGGCCAGGTTTCCTACGGCGGCGTCAAGAGGGCGCTGCCGGAGATCTATCGGCCGGTGCACGTGAAGCAGTGGACGAGGGTCCGCAGGCACTGGAACGGCCGGCACCATGAGGGCTACTGCTTCTCCGGGACGACGGCCACCCCGGGCTTCCCGCTGACGGGCCGCGAGGGGTGGGCAGAGCTCCGGGGCATGAACAAGTGCGTGCGCCACGAGCTCGTCAACATCCAGGAGCAGTGACCACGAGGGCACGACCGGCGAGCCGTCTGGCCCCGCTCGCCGCGCTCGTGCTGGCGGGCCTGGCGGTCTTCGTCGTGACCGCGTGCGGCTCAGGTTCCACGACCACGACCACAACTACGACCAACGCATCGAAGCCCGGTCACCCGGGAGGTACCGGCGGTCAGGGCAAGGGGCTCGGCCCAGGCAGCGGACCGGGCGCACCCCCCGCGACACGCACCGCGCACCCGCGCCACAACCGCCGCAGCCAGGGCCCGCCCGGCGCCACGTTGCACAGCACCTACCCTGGGCGGATCATCGGCCACGGACTGGCGGTGAGCGGACCGGTGCAGCCTGCAGAGCTATGGCCGGTGACCAACGGCTGGCGCATCTCCGACCATCGCATCCTCACCGCGGTCTATGCCGGCGCGGTGCCGGGCCATCGCTCCACCGGCCGGCTGGTCGTCTTCCGCCAGAACTTCGTCCGGGTGACGCAGACTTCGGATCGCGTGGACGTCCCCGGCTCCGGCCCGCTGAGGGTGACCAGCGCCCCGCAGGGCAAGGTGAACCAGACCGCGGTGCAGCGCCACGGGACGCTCCACTTTGCCGGAGCGAACGGCACGACCGGGACGCTCCACCTGCGCAACGACAGCGTCACCGTCGGCTCATCCTGACGGCCGCGCCTCCCGGATCGGCTGGCCCATCCCGAGCAGGTTGCCCTCGCTGTCCCGGAACCACGCCGCCCGCTCGCCGATCCCGCCCTTGCTCGGATAGTTACCGGCCACGTCGGCGATCCCGTCCACGGTGGTGAGGCCGGGCAGGTCGTACTCCTCGAAGACGACGCCGCGCTCGAGCAACTCGCGGACGGCCGCCTCGATGTCCTCAACCTCCCAGCCCATCTGCGTGTGCGCTCCGGACGGTTCCCCGGCCGACTGAAACAGTGCGAACTCGCCGCTCGCGGCCCGGTAGAGCAACCCGCCCGGCCGCTCCTCGGCGGGCTCGAGCCCGAGCTTCTCGGAGTAAAAGCGCCGCGCCCGCTCCAGGTCCTGCGCCGGCAACCGCGTGGCGACGCGGCCCGCGGCGAGCGACGGCGCGCCGGGCCCGGGCGGCCGACCGCCGCCGATGACCGGCTTGAGGTCGACGACCGGAGTTCCGTCCACGGCCTCGAGCCCGCGAACCTGGATCCGGTCCGGTCCCACCGCCAGCACGTCGACCGGATGCAGCCCGATGGGATTCGGCCGCTCCGCCGAGCGGGTGCTGAAGACGCCGCGCAGCGGGTTCGCGGGGTCGTCACGCGGGTGAACCTCAAGGACGTCCCGCCGCGCCTGGTGAAGCCAGGTGAGAACGATCACGCGATCGCCGGGAGCCAGGTCCGCCAGCCCGTCGGCGACCGACGACTCGAAGGCGATCCAGGCGTCCGGGGCACCTTCGTTCCCCTGCTTGGGCGCCGCGTCCCGATCGGTGAGGGCCGACTCGACCCTCCCGACCGGGTTCAGCCCGAACGACTCCGCCATGCCGCTACTCCTCGCGGTCGCCGGCGCGATGGTAGATCAGGATCTGCACGCCGTCGCCGACCGTCTTCGACTCGGCGAGGCTGAGCGGCTTCTTGTCGCTCGTCTCGCCGAAGAGCCGCTTGCCCGTCCCGAGCACGACCGGGAACACCATCAGCCGCAGCTCGTCCACGAGATCGTTCTCGAGCAGCGCCTGAACGAGGGTCGGACTGCCGTGGACGACGATGTCGCCATCGACCTCGTCGCGAAGGTGAGCGACCTCGTCGCGCAGATCCCCGCCGATGACGGTCGAGTTGGTCCACTCGGGGTCCTTCAGCGTCGTCGAAACGACGTACTTCGGCATCTGGTTGAACTTGTCGGCGAACTCGCCCTCGCGCGAGGGCCAGGCGTCGGCGAACCCCTCGTACGTCACGCGACCCAGCAGCAGGGCCGCCGAGTTCATCGTCTCGTCGACCTTGAACTGGTCGCCCTCCTCGCCGCGGGAGAACTCGAAGCTCCATCCGGCGTGCTTGAAGCCCTCCGCTCCACCCGGATCCTCGACTACACCGTCCACGGACACGAATTCGGTTACGACGATCCTTCCCATCTCATGCTCCTTTCCGTTGGCCTATGCCAATGAGACCGGCGGAAGGCCCGAAACTAGTCGGTCCGGAGTTCAGCCGGGCAGCGGGCTGAGGCCCACGAAGCCCAGGCGTCGGGGCCTTCGGGTCTCGGCGCGGCCGCAGGTCGAGCTCACCGACACGAAGCGCTCGCCGTTCCTGCGCCGGCAGCGATAGATCGCCCGGCTCGGTGTTCCCTCGGGAGCGCTCGAGTAGATCCAGCCCATCAGTCCGCGCACCTTCGCGCCGCCGCAGTCGGCGGCGCGGGAGAGGAACTGGTCGTGGTCGTCCAGGCAGCCGTAGAGCGGAGCCGTCCCGGGCATGCGCTGGTTCAGCAGGAAGCCGAGGTTCGACTGGAAGTGGTACGCCCTCCCGACGCCGCGGGTGGTCGCCCAGTGGTCCCCCTGGCGGCGGTCGCCATCCACCGAGTCCAGGTAGCGGCCCAGGGTCGCAACCGAGATCGTGAAACCCAGGCGGCCCTCGTTGACGTTGGCTGGGTCGTCGCACCCGGGCTCGTACGAGACCGTGAGCTCGCCGGTGTCGCCCATGCGGCAGCGGTAGATCGCCTGCGCGGGAAGCCCGGATGGCTTGCGCGCATAGGCATATCCGACGTTGCCGAGGACCGTCGCGCCGCCGCAGGCCGGTGCTCGGGAAAGGAACTGGTCGCCGTCGGCGCTGCAGCTGTAGAGCGGGACGGTGCCGGCCGCCGGCTGAGTCAGGAGGAAGCCGAGGTTGGCCTGGAACCGGTAGGCAGCCCCGACGCCGCCCGTGGTCGTGAAGTGGTCGCCCTCGTGAGGATCGCCGTCGAGGGAGTCGTAGTAGCGGCCCAGGGTGGCGACGGAGATCGTGAAACCCAGGCGGCCCCCGTTGACGTTGGCTGGGTCGTCGCATCCGGGGTCGTAGGAGACCGTGAGCTCACCGGTGTCGCCGACGCGGCAGCGGTAGATCGCATGGGTCGGGAGACCGGCCGGCTTGCTCGCGTAGGCGTAGCCGAGGGTCCCGAGGACTTTCGCGCCCCCGCAGTCCGCCGCCTGCGAGAGGAACTGGTCGCGCTGGGCGCTGCAGCTGTAGACGGGAACGGTCCCGGCCACCTGCCGAGTCAGGAGGAAGCCGAGGTTGGCCTGGAATCGGTAGGCGGGCGGGACGAGGCCCGTGGTCGTGAAGTGATCTCCCTCGCGCAGGTCGCCCTCGAGCGAGTTGAGGTAGCTCACGAGCCCGCCCGACACGTGGCTCGGATAGGGACAGCCTGAGTTCTCCGCGGGCCCCCGGACCCGGCCGCAGAGGTCGAAGTCGTCCGGGACCCCGTCCTCGTCCCGGTCGGCTGCGCCGAAGACCGCTCCGTCGAGGTAGTTCGAGTCGACGTTGATCGTGTAGCCGCGGTAGCTCTCGTTGTGCCCGCCGCGGTACTGGCGGATGCGCTGGTGGTCGCTCCAGTAGTTGTCCGGCACGTACGGGTCGTCGGTCGTGCGCCGCCCGTCCCAGTTTGCGATCCAGATATCGTCGGGCACCAGGTAGCTCGAGCCATAGCGGCTCACCAGGTCGCGGATCCCGGCGCCGGCGCTGCTGTACACACCGGACACGTAGCCGTCCTTGTGCAGGCGCGCGGTCCAGGCCTCCATGAAGCGAAGCGCCGTCCGGCTGTTGGTCGAGCTGCGCGCGTAGTACTCCATGTCGAAGTAGATCGGGCTTCCTCGCCCCATCCCCAGCGCCTGTGCATTCCCGATCGCATCCCGCGCCGCTGCCCTTCCCTGGTCCTTCGCCTGGCTTCGTTTGATGATCGCGCAACTGCCGCAACTCGACCCCGGGGCCTGAAGACCGACGTAGATCGGCATGAGCGCCCAGCCGGTGCTCGTTACGTTGCGGATCCAACTCGGCGTCAGGTTCGGCTGGCTGCAGCCGCGATTCGCTCCTCCGATGTAGACGCCAACGGCGCTGTACGGCGACGAGGTCCACGCGGACATCGCCGATCGCGACGGTGCCGTGCAGGCGTCGAAGCCGAGCCCCTTGCGGTAGGCGGCGCGCGAAACAGTGGAGCGCTCCGCGCTCCGCTGACTCTCATGCGACGTCGCGGGAATGGTCCCGCGCTGCCGGACCTGCGCGCTTTCGAGGATCCGCCGGACAAGGGCGCGATGGCCCCGCCAGGTGGCGGTGACGGCCACGGCGGCCGCGGGGACCTGCGCACGCAACTTCTGTGAAGGCCCGCCTGTTGCCGCACCCGAGGACTGCGGCTCGACGAGGATTGCCTCGGTTCGGCCAACCACGTGGGCCGGGCAGAGCTGGTCGCTCCCGGGCACGCCGAGGTAGACGGCGTGGCGGTCAAAGCGCACGCACGTCTCGGGGTTCTCGGCGAGGTCGTAGACCGGCCACGAGGCCGGGACCTGGATCGCGTAGCGCCCGTAGCGCACCTCTTTCGACGCCGCGGACGCCGATACCGGCGCGGCGCCGGCCCCGACCGCGCACAGAAACGCCGCGGCAATCGCCGCCCGCGTGATCAAAGATCCTCTCCTGCCCGTCCGTGCCGTCCGTGCCATGCCTGGCGGGTCTCCCCGGATGCGGCCAATATAGAGCCTGGGCCTAAGCCGCCCGGCCCGGCGCCCTATCCCTCGCCGCCACCAACGGTCGTGAGCCACGTGCGTGAGAGCTGAGGTGTGCCCTCCGCGCCCGAGAACCCGCGGACCTCGCGCGAGAGCCCCACGCCTTCGCCTTGGCGGGACTGCGCCGTCAGCAGGGAATCTCGCCGGACAGCTGCGAGCTCGTCGGATCCGAGCCCCTCGGCAACCTGGACGCTCCCGCGCTCGAGCAGGGCCAGCCGGCGGCTCGGTGCCTGCGGGAACCGCAGGACGATCAGGTCAACACCGGGCCCGAGCTGGTGGCGGGTTCCCCACCAGTCGGCATTTCGTGCCAGGAGGACCTCGCGCGCCTCCGCCTGGTGGATCTCGAACGGCCCGGTCCCGGCCGCCAGCCCGGCGGCCAGCCGATTGGTCGCGTCCGGCGCGCGCAGCGACCGGGGAGAAACGATGCCGAGCTGCACCGACTCGAGCCGGCGTCCCAGATCGGTAACCGGCCGATCGAAGATGAAGCGCACCAGGTCCGGCGCCGGAGCGTCGGCGGCGGTGAGTCCCGGGAGGAGCTCCTGGCCTGCGGCGGTCGTGCGCCAGCGCGTTGCGTTCGCGAGCACGGCCGCGGCGTTGAAGCGCGCGCCGTCGCTGAACCGGAGGCCGGGTCGCAGGCGAACCCTCCAGATCGTGCCACCCGGCCCCGGGCGGGCCCACAGCGCCAGCCCGGACTGGCTGGCGCCATGCCCGTAGGGGCCCGAGACCTCGCGGGTGAGCGGCTCGTATACCTGCGCGACTACCAGCCGCTCCACCTCAGATGTGGCGAGCAGCGGATCCAGAGAGTGCGGGCCCCTTGGGACCGCGATCCGAAGGGTGCCAGACGGCGTGGGTTGGCTGCCGGGCGTTACCGATTCGGCCGAGTCGCCGCCACACGCCGCCGCGGTCGCCGCCACCGCGAGGAGCGCGGCAATTGCTGCGAGACGCTTGCGGCCGGGACTCAGATCTTGAGCAGGATGATCGTGTTGACGACGAACAGGATCGAGAACGCGACCGTCCAGCGGTCGAGGTTTCGCTCGACCAGCGAGCCACCGCCGAAAGCGCTGCCCGACTGGCCGATCCCGAACGCGCCGGAGAGCCCCGCGTCCTTCCCGGAGTGGAGAAGCACGAGGAAGATCAGCACGATCGAGATGATCACCTGGAACACGCCGAGTACGACTTCCATAGCCAGCGCAGTGTAGCCGCGCCCGTCAGGCGGCCGGCCGGTCGGCGCCCTGCGTCGGCCGTCCGTTCGCCGCCTCCGCGCGCGCCTGATCGAGCAGCTTCAGGATCTCGATCGCCTCGCGGCGAAGCTCGGCGTCCTGGCGGCTCCAGTCGGCCTGCGAGAGCTTGCCCTGCTCGCGGTCCAGCTCCGCGTCCCTGATCTCGCGGTACTTGGCCTCCTTACGGGCCTCGAGCTCGGCGACCCGCGGGTCCTCGAGCCGCTCCGCGGCGGCCTCGGTCTCGCCCGGCGTCCGGCGCAACGGGCCGCTGACGAACCACACGACGACGGCGACTACGACGAGTGCGAGGAGGATCTCCACGCGCGGCTCAGGCGCGTCCGAGCTCGCGGGCCAGGCGCGCCGCATACACGTCGGCCACGCGCCGGCGCCGCGCCTCGGGGGCCGGCCAGATGGCGACCAGTCCTCCGATCACGGCAATCGCTCCGCCCACCCAGATCCACGTCACGAGCGGGTTGACGTTGACGCGGAAGTTCGCCGGCGGCGGATCGTGCAGGTAGGTGTCCTCGATCTTGCGGATCGCCAGGCCCTGGAGCGCGCCGAAGGTCTGCTGCGCGCGAACGTCACCGGGCTTGATCCCGCGCCCGATCGCCATGAGCTTTCGGTCCGCGCGCCCGATCAGCGGATTGAGCGGCCCGAGGTCCGGGATCATCGAGGTCCACAGGTCGCCGCCGACGGTCGTCTTGCGGCCGACCTCGCTCGTCGCCTCGCCCTCGAAGAAGCTCCGAATCGGCCCGCCCCCGGCCGGGGTTCCCACGCCCGCGAAGTAGTTGCGCGACGGACGGAGGGTCGTGTACGGCTCACCGCCCTTGCTCACGTTCAAAACGGCGCCGAAGGTGAGGCGCTGCTCGGCTGGGCTGATCTCGGCGGTCGGGCGCTCGTAGGTGATCTTGTAGTCGTCGACGACCGCGGACTGGCCCGGGCGCAGGCGCAGGTCGCGGCTCGTCTGGAAGCTCGACGACGCGGCGACCGCGATCAGCAGGATCGCAACCCCGGCGTGGACCACGTAGCCGCCGTAGCGGCGGCGGTTGCGGGAGAACAGCGCCATCAGCGCCCGCCCGTAGGAGCCTCCCGACAGCGAGCGATATGCCGCCGCGCCGCGAGCGAACTCCTGCACCAGCGCCGCGAGCGCGAACGCGGCGAAGGCGAACATCACCAGCGCGAACGGGTGCGAGGCGGCCTCGGTGAAGGCGGCGAGTAAGGCGGTGATCAGCGCGGCGGCGATCGCGGGACGCACCAAAACGCGCCCCGCTGCTCCCACGCTCACTCGCCGCCATGCGAACAGCGGCCCGATCCCCGTGAACAGCACGAGAATGATCGCCAGCGGGGTCGCGTAGCGGTTGAACCACGGCGCCGCCAGTGAAGCCCTGTTGCCGGTGAAGAACTCGGAGATGAGGGGAAAGAACGTGCCCCAGAAGATCACCGCCGCCAGCCCGACCAGGAGGAGGTTGTTGACCAGGAAGATCGACTCCCGCGACACGAGCGACTCGATCCGCTTCTCGGAGCGCAGGTCAGGCAGCCGCGAGACGATGAGGAGGGTCGAGCCCACGATCACTACGCCTATCAACGCGAGCAGCGGAGCGCCGACGGTCGATTCCCCGAAGGCGTGGATGGAGTCGAGGATCCCGGATCGCACCAGGAAGGTCCCGAGGAGGGCGAGCGAGAACGTCATGCAGACGAGCGTGACGTTCCAGACCTTCAGCATCCCGCGACGCTCCTGGACCATGATCGAGTGCAGGAAGGCCGTGCCGACGAGCCACGGCATGAGCGACGCATTCTCGACCGGATCCCATCCCCAGTAGCCGCCCCAGCCGAGCTCCGAGTACGACCAGCGCGCGCCGAGCAGGATCCCGGTTCCGAGACACAGCCACGCGATCAGCGCGAAGCGGCGAGTCGAACGGATCCAGCTCGCGTCCGTGCGCCGGGTGATGAGCGCGCCGATCGCGAACGCGAACGGGATCGCGAAGAAGACATAACCGGTGTAGAGCATCGGCGGGTGAATCGCCATCGCCGGATGCCGCAGCAGCGGCTCGAGCCCGACGCCCTCGGGCGGAACCGGGCTGAGGCGCGTGAACGGGCTCGCCGCGAACAGCATCAGCCCGGTGAAGAACGCGCCGAGGCCCATCAGCACCGCCGTCGCCCAGGGGGTTATCTCGCGGTGCTTGTTGCGGGTCGCGAACAGGACCGCCGACGATGTGAGCGAGAGGACCCATGCCCACAGGAGCAGCGAGCCCTCCTGGCTCGACCACATCGCCGTGAGGCGGTAGAAGGCGGGTGTGGTAGTTGACGAATGATCGGCCACGACCTGGAGGGAGAGGTCGGTCCGCGCGAACGCGGCCTCGATGATCACCACGCAGATCGTGAGCAGGATCGCGAAGGCGTAGACACCCCGGCGCGCGGAATCGGAGAAGCGCCTGTCCCCCCGGGTGCCGAGCAAGCCGGCGATGCCCGAGTAGATCGCGACCGCGAAGGCGAGGATCAGACAGCCGGCTCCGAAGGTGATCAAGGCGGCCTCAGTTGTCGGTGATGATCACGTGCTGCGGATCCTGCTGGGCCTCGGTCGTGTACTTGGACGGGCACTTGGTGATCAGGCTGTCGCGGTCCGCCATGAAGGTCCCGTCGGCGACCGTTCCCCGGACGATGACCTCGCGGCCCGCCTGGAACGGGTCGGGGATCTCGCCGTGGTAGCGAACCGGAAGGGACGCCGTGGATCCCTCCCGGTCGGACATGCGGAAGTTGAGCTCGGAGCCGCGGTGTTGGATCGAGCCCGGCACGACGACTCCGGACAGCTCGTATGAGCCGCCCGATGCGTTCAGGAGGTCTGAGGGCTGCTTCGCCTCCGAGGAGGCGGAGAACGACGTATAGATGAGCCCCACGGCCAAAAGGACCGCGGCGCTCAAGGCGACTACGAGCCGGATCTTCCGTTTGGCGTTGGGATCCATGCGAGAGAGAAGAGCGAACCGCCGCTCGATTATGGCAGCGAGCGCATAAGTGCCCGCGTGTCCACGCATACAATCGCCGCGGATGGCAGAGGATCCGGTTCTCCTCATCACCGGCGCGTCGAGCGGGATCGGGGCCGCCACCGCCAGAAGGGCGGCTGACAGCGGGTACCGCCTCGTGCTGGGGGCAAGGCGGGAGGATCGGGTGCGAGAGCTCGCCACCGAGCTCGATGGCGATGAACGCGCCGTCGCCACCCGCTGCGACGTCACCGAGTGGGGCGACAACCAGGCTCTGGCCCAGGCCGGGCTCGCCGCGTTCGGACGCATCGATGCCGTGTTCGCCAATGCCGGCTTCGGCGCCACGCGCGGCTTTCTGGAGGAGAGCCCCGAGCAGTGGCGCTCCATGGTTCTGACCAACGTCCTCGGCGTCGCGCTGACGATCCGGGCGACCCTCCCCCACCTTCTCGAGCGCGGCACCGGCCACTACGTCCTGACCAGCTCGGTGGCGGGGCGCCGCTCCCTCCCCGGCTCGCTTTATTCGGCCACGAAGTTCGCGGTCACGGCGATGGGCGAGGCCCTTCGCTCCGAGTTGCGCCAGATGCACGACAACACCGGCATCCGCGTGACCCTGATTGAGCCGGGGATGACCGACACGCCGTTCTTCGACGAGCGGCCCGAGAACGCACTCGCCGACGACGACATCGCGCGGGCCGTGATGTACGCGCTGTCGGAACCCGAGCAGGTGGACGTCAACGAGATCCTGGTCCGGCCGACGACCCAAGCCGGATAGTCGATGTCTCTCCGGTACGTCTCCGGCTGGCCGGCCAAATAGAGTGCCGCGGTCGATGGCTGACAATGAGGTGGCTTTTGCGGGCGTCGCCCGGCAGGCGGAGTTGGTTCGCAGCGGCGAGATCTCGCCCCGCGAGCTCGTCACCCTGTACCTGAAGCGGATCGCCCAGCTCGACACCAAGCTGAACGCGTTCCGCGTGGTGCGCGCCGAGCAGGCGCTGACCGAGGCCGACGAGGCCGAGCGCCGCCACGCCGCCGGTGAGGACGCGCCGCTCCTTGGCGTCCCGATCGCCGTCAAGGACACGCAGGACGTGGCCGGCGAGCTCACAACCTTCGGCACCGGCGCCGTCGATGAGCCGGCCCGCGAGGACTCGGAGATCGTCCGGAGGCTGCGGGCCGCGGGCGCAATCGTGATCGGCAAGACGAACCTGCCGGAGCTGGCCTTCGCGCTGTTCACCGAGTCCCCGACCTGGGGAATCACCCGCAACCCCTGGGACCCGACGCGGATTCCGGGTGGCTCCTCGGGAGGCAGTGGCGCCGCCGTCGCGGCGGGAATGGTTCCGGCCGCGACGGGCTCCGACGGCGCCGGGTCGATCCGCCTGCCCGCGGCCTGCTGCTCGCTGTTCGGGCTGAAGCCGCAGCGCGGTCGCGTTCCGATGGACCCCGTCGCCGAGCACTGGTACGGGATGTCGGTGAATGGCTTTCTCACGCACAGCGTGCTCGACACCGCGCTCCTGCTAGACGTCACGGCCGGCGGGGGCCTCGCCCCGCGAAGGCCGCCCGCCCCGTCTCGAACGTTCACCGAAGCCGCCCAGGCCTCGCCCGGCAAGCTGCGGATCGCGGCCTCCACTCAGGTGGCGCGGGCGCTGGCCCCGCCGATGCTGGACGACCGATGCCGCCGGGCCCTGGGGGAGACCGCGGAGCTCCTGCGCTCGCTGGGCCACGAGGTCGTGTGGCGCGATCCCAGCTACCGCGGCATCGGCAACCAGATCTCGGTCCTCTACATGCGCGGCATCGCCGACGACGCCCGGGCCCTCCCCCACCCCGAGCGGGCGGGGCGCCACATCCGCCAGCTCGCGCGGCTCGGCAGGCTCTACCCGGACGCCGCCGTGCGGCGGGCGCAGGCGCTCATCCCCAAGCACGCGGCCCGCATCGACGCGATCTTCGACCACTGCGACGTCCTGCTCACGCCCACGATCGGGGAGCCACCGGTCCCTGTGGGCAAGTGGAGCTCCAAGCGCGGGCTGTGGACCCTGGCCGGGATGACCCGCCGCACCGGCTACACCCCGCCGTGGAACTACCTGGGAAATCCGGCGGCGGCGATTCCGGCCGGGTTCACCGAGGACGGTCTGCCGCTGTCGGTCCAACTCGTCGGCCGCCCGGACGACGAGGAGACCCTGCTGTCGCTCGCGGCCCAGCTCGAGGCCGAACGCCCCTGGGCGGACCGGCGCCCGCCGATCTCCTAGCCCGAGCCCGGTCGCACCCAGAGCGCGACGTAGAGCCCGATCGCCACGACGGCCCAGCCGCCACTCGCCGCGGCCAGGGCGAGCGGCCACGCGATGTGAGTGAGCGTGGCGACTCCGATTGCGGCGAATGCGGCGAGCGCCAGCGCTCCGACCGTGGCACCGCGCGCGTCCTCGCGCGCCTCCTCCCTGTCCTCCTCCTCCGCGATCAGGGTCAGGCTCGCGGCGAGGATCGCCGGGAACGCCAGGAAGACGCCGCCGACGATCGGGTCGATAGTGATCGAGAGCGTCCCGGCGACCGCGGACGTGACCGCTCCGAATAGAAACCGCACACCGAGGTCGCGCCCACGCACGTCGCGCAGCTTCTCGACCTGCGTTCCGACGCTCTCCTGAGGCGGCTGGCTCCAGCTCTGCTCGGACATCGACCTAGAGCACCATCGGGACCGCGAGCGGAGCGGCGATGCCGAACCACGCCACCATGGCGACCGCCGAGGCCAGTCGAGAGTCACGGCCGCGAAGGAGCACCACGACGGCCGCCGCGTAGGCCAGCATGCCGGCGGAGCCCGCGAGCATCCCGAGGCTCCCGTCGCGGGCATCCGACGAGGGACTGGTGGCGAGGGACACGACGAGCCCAGCGATCGCGACGGCGGGAGCCGCGCCGAACAGGCCCGCGAATCGCTTGGGCTTCACGGCCTCGCTGATCAGCGCGAACGCCAGCACCAGTAGGCCGCCGGCGGCGGCGCGAATCAGGATGGTGAGCCAGTCGCTCATGGGCTGGTCAAGCTGGCACCTGCGTCCGCACCTAACTCTCAGGTGAGGCCGGACCGCGCTCATGCCCGCGCAGACGCTCACGCGGGAAGATCGCAAAGCTCCCGATCGCGGTGGCCAGCACCCGTCCGTCCTCGTGGCGGACCTCGCTTCGCAGCACCGCGACGCGGTCGTTGCGGCGATCGACGCTCGATTCGCAGATCACGTCTCCCTCGCGCGCCGTCTGCACGTAGTTGATCGAGATGCCGATGGTCGCGATGCGCTCGCCCTTGGAGCGCTGCTGCCACAGCGCCGACCCCATCGAGTAGTCGACCATCGCGTAGGCGATCGGACCGGCCAAGAGCCCGGCTGGGTTGATCAGCTCGGGGCGAATCGTCAGCCGGACCCGCTCGGCGCTCTCCCACCTCAGGCCGAGCCACTCGGTGAGGTCGTCGATCGGATCGCCGGCGGCCATGCGCGCGCCAGCGTACCCGGCGTCAGGGAATGGCGTTCTCGCAGTCGGCGTTGACCGTGTCGACTGCGTCCGCCGCGAATCCGTCGGTGTTGGCGCCGCAGAACAGGCTGTCCTGCGTCGCGTCCTTGGCGTGGAGCTCGTCGGGGCCGTTGCCGCCCCGCAGTTCATCGGTCCCCTTGCCTCCCGTGATGACGTCCGCTTCGCCGAAGCCACGGAGCGTGTCCGTTCCGAGCCCGCCGAACAGCGTGTTGGGATTGTCATTCCCGTCGATGCTGTCGTTGAAGCGACCGCCGATGACGTTCTCGATCGTGGTCATTACGTTGTCGCCCTCGGCCGGGACCCCGTCGTTCGCGACATCGTCGATGGTCACGTTGATCCCGGCGAGCGCTCCCGAGTAGTCGGCCGTATCCACTCCCGGCCCCCCGGCCATGGAGTCGGCGCCGGACCCGCCGTCGATGACATCGTGGTCGTCTCCCCCGAATAGGGAATCGACTCCGGCATCGCCCTTGATCGTGTCCTCGCCGGCGGCGCCGGCGATTGTGTCGCCGCCTCCGCCTCCTTGAAATAAGTTGTCGAAGTCGCTGCCGTTCAACCCATCCGGACCCGCCCCACCGATGACGTTCTCAATCGAGGTCCGGACGTCGTCGTTCTCTCCCGCCTGGCCGTCATCGGCGACGTTGTCGAGGCTCACCTTGAGCGGGTTGACGCGGTCCTGATAGCTGGACAGATCTGAGCCGGAACCGCCCATCACCGTGTCGGCGCCATCGGGGGCGGCACCGTTTATGACCTCATCATCGCCGTCGCCGCCCTGGATCGTGTCCGTGCCGTTGCCGCCGTCCAGAAGGTCGACGCCACCGGCCCCCTGGAGGTCGTCTGGCCCGCCGCGACCTTCGAGCGAATTCAACTGACTATCGTCGCCGGTCAACGTGTCGCCGGCGCTGCCGCCGACGATTCGCTCGACGTCGCCGTTGAGGTTGTCGTTCTCCCCTGCGACTCCGTCGTTGGAGGCCAAGTCGATCGAGGCCACAACGGGGGCGACCCGAGCCGAGTAGTCGGCCGTGTCGAACCCGGACTCGCCGTACATCTGGTCCGCGCCTGCACCCCCGTCGAGCGTGTCGTTGCTGGCGTTGCCGAAAAGCCCGTCGGGGCCGCCGGCGCCCTTCAGGGTGTCGCCTCCGAAGGATCCGTAGAGGACATTGAAATCCGAGTCCCCGACGAGCGTGTCGTCGTGAGCGCCGCCGATGAGGTTCTCGATGTCCTGCTTGACGTCGTCGTTCTCTCCCGCGGCACCATCGTTTGCCACTCCGTTGATCGTGACGGTCACCGGGACCGGGCGACCCTCATAGGTTGCGGTGTCCCCCGTCCCGCCTCCTCCGGTGAGGATGTCTGGGCCCGTCCCACCGTCGAGCGTGTCGTCGCCACCAAATCCGATCAACGTCTGGGGGCCGGAAGTACCCGTGAGCTGATCGCCTTTGGGGCCGCCCCAAACCACCTCGATGTCACTTTTGACGTTGTCGTTCTTGGTCAGCGTGGTGGGCCCGTCGTTGGCCACGTTGTCAAGAGTCACCTTCACCGGATAGGTCAAGTTGTCGCTGAGGTAGTCGACGGTGTCCTTGTCGGCGCCGCCGTTCACGACATCCGCGTGGTTGTCCTCGTCCGGATCGAGGCGGTCGACCCCGGCGCCGCCGTTGAGGGTGTCCGCCCCGCCGGCCCCCTGAATGAAGTCGTTACCGTCGCCGCCGTTCACGTTCTGGTTGAAGCCGCTGATCTTGTTTTCGCTGCCGACCAGGGTGTCGTTGCCGATTCCGCCGCTGAGATTGTTGGCGCCCGGTAGATCCCCCTGGTCGTCGCCCGTTACCTCGTCATTACCGGCGTTCCCGAACACGGTGTCGTTGTTGCCGCCACCGTGGAGCTCGTCGTTGTCGCCGTTGCCGGTGAGCGTGTCGTTGCCGTTGTGCCCGAACAGGACATCGGGGCCGCTGCCGCCGATGAGGGTGTCGCCGAGATCGCCGGGCAAGTCGCCACCGAAGATCACTGACGGCAGAGCGTTGTCGTTCTTGGCGAAGTCCGCTTCGTCCCCAACAGAGATTCGAATCGCCTCGATCGGCGGATCGTGCCTACAGGTGATGGTGTTGGTTCCGGGCGTCGTGCAGTCGCTGCCGGCGGCCATGTTCTTTCCCGGATCGGTGAACGTGACGGCGCCGCCAGAAACCGTGGCGGTGACGTGATTCACCTCACCGGGACCGGCCTCGTAGATCGCGGTGACCTTGTTGTTGAAGTTGGTGACGTTGGCGGAGGCGCCGAACGCCGGCGCGGCCGCGAGCAGCGAGACGAGAAGCGGCGCGGCTCCAATCCATTTGATCCGCTTCAAAGGCTGTCTCCCCCCACGGGCCATCCGTGAGCCCGATCCCGACGGTGCGAGCATACTTCCTCGTCGGCACACTTCAAGGGTGGGCCAAGCAGAGCTCCTGATCGTCGGGCTGCTCGTCGCCGTGGCTGGCTTGAGCGCGCTCGCCCGATACCTGTCGGTGCCCTATCCGATCGTGCTCGTCGTGGGCGGGGCACTGGCGGGGTTCATCCCCGGGCTTCCCACCGTCAAGCTCAATCCGGACGTCGTGCTGGTCATCTTCCTGCCGCCGCTCCTCTACAGCTCGGCGATCTTCGCGAACTTCAACGACCTGCGCGCGAACTTGCGCGGGCTCACCCTCGCCACCGTCGGCCTGGTGCTGGCGACCATGTGCGCCGTGGCCTGGGCCGGGCATGAGCTGATCCCGGGGCTCTCGTGGGAGGCCGCTTTCGTCCTCGGCGCGATCGTTTCGCCAACCGATCCGCTCGCGGCCGCCACGGTCATGCGCCGTCTCGACGTTCCACGGCGGATCGTCAGCGGCCTCGAGGGCGAGGGGCTCTTCAACGACGCCACCGCGCTCGTCGCCTACAAGGTCGCTGTCGCCGCGGTGGTGGCCGGGAGCTTCTCGCTCGCCGATGCCGGCCTGAAGTTCGTCTGGGGCGCCGCCGCGGGCGTTGCGATCGGGCTCGTGGTCGGGTGGCTCGCGGCGCAGATCCGCAGGCGCATCGCCGACATCCAGGTGAACGTCACGATCTCGTTGCTCACCGGCTATGCGGCGTTCGTGCCCGCCGACGCCATCGGGGCGTCCGCCGTTCTAGCGACGGTGACGGCCGGTATCTACATGGGTATTCGCGCGCCCGGGTTCCTCCCCGCGCGCACTCGTCTGCAGGGTGGGTTCGTCTGGGAGGTCCTCGACTTCGTCGTCAACGCGACGCTGTTCGTGCTCATCGGCCTGCAGCTCCGGGCGGTGGTCGACGGCCTCTCCGGATACTCGGTGGGGTCCCTGGCCGGTTATGCGCTGGCGGTCACCGGCGTGGTCGTGGCAACCCGCCTGGTCTGGTTCTTCACGATGCCGTACCTGATCAGGGCGCTCGACCGGCGGCCCAGCCAGCGAGCGCGGCGGATCCCGGCGAGCTGGCGGTTCGTGATGGCCTGGAGCGGCATGCGAGGTGCGGTCTCGCTCGCGGTGGCTCTGGCGCTGCCGTTCACGATCGATGCGGGCGGTCCGTTCCCCCAGCGCAACCTGATCATCTTCCTCACCTTCGCGGTGATCTTCTTCACGCTCGTCGTGCAGGGCCTCTCCCTACCGGCGCTGATCCGTCGCCTCGGGATCGACGACGGGGGCGCCGACGCCGACGAGGAGCTTCGTGGACGCCTCGTCGCGGCCAAGGCTGCCCTCGAGCATCTCGACGCGCTCGAGGGCGAGGAGTGGACCCGCAACGAGACGATCGAGCGGATGCGCGCGCTGTACCAGTACCGAAAGCGCCGCTTCGCCGCGCGCGCGGGCAAGGTCGAGGACGACGGCTACGAGGACCGCTCCCTCACCTATCAGCAGATGGTCCAGAGCGTCCTCGCAGCCCAGCGCGACGCGCTCCTGCAGATGCGAGGCAACGGCGAGCTCTCGAACGAGGCGATGAACCGCATCCTCCGCGAGCTCGACCTCGAGGAATCGCGCCTCGAGATCTAGCTCGCGGATTCAACGGCATGCGGTCAGCCGACGCAGACCGCGCTCACCCGGGCAGTCTGGGGCGCGGTGCCGTCGTTGGACACCGTTGCCAGCCAGCCGTCGTCGGGCACCTGGTCTGCATCGACGCCGTCGAACGGGCGCGAGGCCGCCAAGTGGAACTCGTCCGCCGGTCCGCTCACCGACGCGCCGCCCCCGCTCACGTGCTGGGGGGCTTGGCACGTGACCTTGAGCGTTCGCTGGTCGCTATGCGGGACTTGCGTCGTCGAGGCGCGGTATGTGGGCTGAGGACCGGTGGTGCAGGCGTAATGGATCAGCAGGATGGGCGAGTTCGCGACGTCGAGGAGCGCGCCCGAGCCTCGCCAGCCGTCGTCCGGCGTCTTGTCCGCGTCGGGCCCGTCGGCCGGGACCGTCAAGCCCACGTGCGCGTCGAGGTAGGGGGTCTCGACACCGCCGCCGAGCACGTGCCCCGCGGCGCAACCGGTTGTGAAGCCGATGGTCGAGGGCGGGAACGGGAAGTCGGCGTAGCGCTTGTCCGTCGAGACGGCGGGGCTCTTCGAGCAGATGCCGTAGACGGAGAGCTTTCGGTCGGGCTGCAGCGCATGCCAGCCGCCGCCGTAGACGCCGTACTTGCCAACGTCCGAGCCGGACACGAACGAGACGCTGGGATCGCCGGCGAGCGCCGCTCCCCCGCCCGTGGCGGTCCAGTCGGAACCGCAGTACGCGTTGATGTAATCGCCTGTCCTCGTGCCTACGGTCTCCGGCAGCGTGCTATCGGCCCGGACGTACTTGAGCCCGCCGAGCGTCCCCAGGTTCTGGGTGGTTGCGGCCTGTGAGGAGCCGACCAGGCCGAGCAGCAGGGCGGCCGACGTCGCGCAGGTCAGGACGGCGCGCGTGAGGGCTCTCGGGAGCCGGCGCGAACAGTGGAATCGGGTGGAACGCATTTGTGGTCCTCCTGGATCGGGTTGCGGAGACCACGCTCCCATGCCGGACGCGCCGCGGAAATGCGGCTAGCCCGTTTTCTCTCGTTGGGGTTCTCGCCCGTGGAGGTACGGGTGTCCGCCAGCCGGCCTACAGCGAGCGCAGCTGTATCGGCCCCGTGAGCTCACCCGCGATGAGCTGCGCGACCACGTCCTCGTCGGAGGCGAAGACCGACTCGGCCTTGCCGCTCGCAACGATGCGGCCCTCGTGGATCACCGCCGCGTAGTCGGCGAGCCTCCGTGCCGCGGACATGTCGTGGGTGGTGACGAGGAATGTCGTGTCGGCGTCGCTTTGGATCTCACGCAACAGGTCGCACAGCAGCGCCAGGCGCACGCCGTCGATCCCGCTGTCGAAGTCGTCGATGATCACGATGCTCGCCTCGAGCGCCAGGGCGCGGGCGATCGCCGTGCGCTTGGCCATCCCGGAGGACAGATCCTCGGGCATGAGGTCCACGTTCTCGGCCAGACCGACCAGCCCCAGCGACTCCATCGTCACCTGGTGGACCCGCTCCTGCGACCATCGCGGGCGGCGCTGGCGAAGCGGCGAGGCGACGTTCTCGTAGACGTTCATCGAGAAGAAGAGTCCGCACGTGAACGGCAGCGAGCCCTGGAGCACCACCGCCATGTCCAGGCGAAGCTCGTTCAGCTCGGCCTCGCTGAGGCGCGCCAGGTCCCTGCCGTTGACCCGCACGACGCCGCTCGAGGGATCGATCAGGCCGACGACGTGGTTGACGGTGACCGTCTTGCCGGCGCCTGACGCGCCGAGGAGCACCGTGATCGACCCGCGGGGGACGACGAGGCTGACGCCGTCCAGCACGCGCACGGAATCGAAGTCCTTGACGACGTCAACGAGCTCGATCGCGGCATCCGGCGATGCGTTGCCGGCCATGATCCGTCAAGCGTACCCGCGTCGGCGCCGTGCCGCGAAGGCCTCGCTCAGCGAGCGGGTGGGTTTCGGGTCGAGGGTGATGCGCCCGGGCCCCCGCCCCATACCGCCCGCCAACTCAGCGAGTGCGCAGCGTGTAGTTCCCCTTCACGGTCGCGGTCACGGTCCATCCGCCGATCTGCCTGTGCTTCTGGATGTGGATCAGATTCCGGCCTCCGACCTTTGGGCGTTTGGAGTTCGGGACCCAGACGACCAGCTGGCAAGACGTGGGCTTGCGGCGACGGAAGGCACGCGTGCACTTGCTCTTGCCCTTCAGCCGCATCCTCGAGCTCCGCGAGCGCAGATCGGTGAGATGGCCCGGGGAGGAGCGTGGATAGGCGCGCGCGATGATCCCGCGCCAGCGCTTGGGGTCGGGCTGGGGTATGGCGTTCGGGCACTTGACCCGGTTGATGTTCCCCAGGATCCGGTGGCTGGGCGTGGGATTGAGGTCGTCGAAGGTCTGAGGGGAGCCGCAGGCCACGCGCCACTGCCACCAGGCGCTCCCGAGCTGGCGGGAATCCTGGATCCGGATATGCGCGAGGAGCTTCCGGAACGAGTCGTTGTCCCATGGGGAGAAGCTCCACTCGCCGATCCACCAGGGACTGCGGTACTTGCCCGCCAGGGCCGTGATTCGCTTGGTCTGTCGCTTCAGGTCCCGCCTCACGCCGCTCGCGTCGCGATCCGTGGTGTGGACGTCGCGGCCGTAGAGGTGGGGCGCGAAGACGAGGTTTCGGTCGTGCGAGAAGCCCGGCCGGGGCGAATGGCTGGGAAGCCCCTGCTGGGTCCAGGTGAGGTTCGGCTCGAAGAAGACCATGTGGGAGAAGCCGCGGGCGCGATGCTCGGACCGCCGGATCGAGTTGATCGCCTTGTGATCGAACGAGCTGATGCGCCCGCTCAGCTTGTGGTGCTTGACGTAGCCCGGGTCGGGTTCGTTCAGGAGGTCGTAGCCCGCGACGGCCGGGTTGTGCGCGAAGGCCTTCGACACCGAACCCCAGACCGCCACCAGATGCTGCTGAATGCCGCGGGCGTCCTTACCCCAGGAGTGCGGCTTGAAGTTCATCCAGAACTTGTTCCAGGCGGCCCTGACGGCCGGGGTGCGCTTGTTGGTCTTGTCGTCGTGGCAGGTGGTCTTGGAGCCTGAGAACGTCGCCCACTTCGGGGCGCCGTGCCAACCGTGCGAGAGCCTCAGGCCTGCGGGGCACTTCGTATCCGGCGTGGAGGTCGGGTACTTCCCCCAGCCGGCGTTGTGCATGTCGATCACCGTGTACATGCCGTGGTCGGCGGCCTTCTGGATCACGTTGGCGATCTGCTGGATGTAGGCGGGGTCGATGTGCCCGCGCTCCGGCTCGAGCCGCGACCAGCTGACCCCCAGCCGCAGCACGTTGAAGCCGTAGCCCTGCATCTGGTCGTAGTCGCTATCGGTGAGTGGGACAACGGTCGGGTAGCTCGGGTTCACCTGGTACTGGTCGGTGAGCGACGTGTCGTTGACGCCCCGAAGGATCACCTGGCGCCCATACCCGTCGCGGATCTTCTTGCCGCTGACGTGGAGCGAGGGGAGCGCGGCCGAGGCCTGCACCGTTCCGATCGCCGCCAGAAGCGCGAGCATCGCCGCGACCAGCACGACTGCATACCCGACCCTCGCCCCCCGACCGGGCGCCCAATCAACCTGCCCTGTGATCACTAATCCCGTTCTCCCTTGCTGTCCCTGCCTGGCCGCCATCCTAGTGCGGCCGTCGACGGACAACATAAGGATCGGCAACTCGCCACCAAAAGTGAAGCCGGTCCTGCGAACAGGGCATGGCGACAGCCACGGCCCAGCTTCGAGCCTAGGGCGTCGCCTTCCAGAGCTCGCGGCCCTGCGTCCCGTCATCGGCGCCGAAGAACAGGGTCCCGCCGATGTTGGTCAGCGAGCGCGGGACCGACCCACGACCGCCAACCGTCCCGCCGCCGCCCTCGGGCCTGATGTTGATCATGGTCGTGCCGGCGACGGTGCCGTCGGAGCGCCACAGCTCGAAGCCGTGGGTGCCGTCGGTCGCCCTGAAGAAGAGGGTTCCCCCGACATCGGTCAACTCGCCGGGAGAACAGCCCCGGGCACCGACACGGATGCTTCGCACGAGCTTCGTCCCCAGCGTCGTGCCGTCTGAGTGCCAAACCTCCGTCCCGTGCGTGCCGTCATCAGCCGTGAGAAAGAGGTCGCCGCCGCTGGCCTCGAGATCGTACGGATAGGAGCTTCCGCTTCCCGGATTGATGTCGCGGGCGAGCCTCGTCCCGCCCGGCGTGCCATCGGAGCGCCAGAGCTCCGTGCCGTGGATGCCGTCGTCCGCGGCGAGGAACACAGTTTCCCCGACCTTGGTGATCCCGTAGGGGCCCGGGGTTCCGGCCCTGCCGCGATGGATGTCGCGGACGAGCTGGGTGCCGTCCGCGGTGCCGTCTGAGCGCCACAGCTCGGTCCCGTGAGTGCCGTCATTGGCGATGAAGAAGAGGTCCTGGCCGACCACCGTCAGATCCTGCGGGTTGGAACCCGAATTCCACAGGCTGGCGTCCGCCCGGATGTTGCGCACCATCTCCGTGCCCAGCCTGGTGCCGTCCGAGCGCCAGAGCTCCACCCCGTGGACACCGTCGGTGGCGGCGAAGTAGAGGCTGTCGCCGACGACGGTGAGCCCGTTCATGTAGCCATTGGAGCCACCGGGATGGATGTCGCTTACGAGCTGGGTGCCCTCCGCCGTCCCGTCGGAGCGCCAGAGCTCAATCCCGTGCGTGTGATCGCTGGCGGCGAAGAACAGCTTCCCGCCGAAGCTCACGAGGTCACTCGGATACGAGCCGGTGGCGCCGGGATAGAGGTCGCGCACCATCTTCGTTCCGGTCGCCGTGCCGTCCGAGCGCCATAGCTCGGTCCCGTAGGGGCCGTCAGTCGCCGCGAAGAAGAGCGTCCCGTCGACGGTGACGGGGGCGTAGGGGAAGGCCGGTTCGGAGCTGTCGGGGCCGGGATATATGTCGCGGACCAGTTTCGTCCCGGGCGAAGTGCCGTCGGAGCGCCAGAGCTCGTTGCCGTGGACGCCGTCGTCGGCGAAGAACATTGCGGCGCCGCCGAAGTCGCCAAACGCCTGGGGGATCGAGTCGGCAGGTCCACCGTTGATATCGCGCACGAACGTGGCGCTGCTGGCCGCCGCAGGGCCGGCGGAGACGAGGAGACCGATCACGGCAAGCCCGAGGCCCGCTGCTAGCGGGCGGAGTTTCCTAGGCATCACGATTTAGATCGCTCCCTTCGCCTTCCTGAGCACTTCAACCCGACTTCGCTCCGGGAGTTGCGGCGGAGGCGGCCCGAAAAGCGGACGACGGGTCTCGAACCCGCGACCTCGAGCTTGGGAAGCTCGCGCTCTACCAGCTGAGCTACGTCCGCGCGCCGCCAATTCTAGGCGGCGAGAACGCCTGTTTACCCTTCAGCCGGTGAGCGCGCGCACATTCGTGGTGGTCCTCGCCTCCCTCGCCGTCGTGGGCCTCTTGGCATACGGACTGGTGAAGAAGGGCGGCTCGGCGATCGCGGTCGGCGACCGGATCCCGGGCGCCACCACCGACCTGCCTCACTTGGACGGCGGCGGCTCCGCATCCATAGCCGACTACGAGGGCCGCTGGGTGCTCGTCAACGTGTGGGCCTCATGGTGCACGCCGTGCAAGACCGAGTCGCCGGAGCTCGAGCGCTTCTACGACGCGCACGGCGGCCGCGACTTCACGATCCTCGGCATCGACTCCAACGACCTCTCCGACGACGCGATCGGTTTCGTCGACCGCTACGACATCGCCTATCCGCAGCTTCGCGACGGCAACGGCGACTTCGCGACGGACGAGCTGGGCACGACCGGCGTCCCGGAGTCCTTCCTGGTGAACCCGCAGGGCCGGCTCGTCCTGCACGCCTTGGGACCGGTGACGAACCGCTACCTGGAGCAGAACGTGGCCCCGCACCTCGACGCGAAGGCGAAGCAGTGAGGGGCGGCCGCACCGAAAGGTGCGTTAGTCAGGCCTCGCCTGACAAACGCACCGCTCGGCGACTCGGACGGCTTGGGGCGGCGCTGCCTCTCCTAATGCTCGTGGTTGCACTGCTGCTTCCCGCGGCCTCGCAGTCGAGCTCGGGCACGCCGGCAAACCGCTCGACGCCGAAGACGACACTTCCCGACGTCGAGGACGAGGTGATGTGCCCGGTCTGCGGCACCGCCCTCAACCTCTCCTTCTCCCCACAGGCCGACCGCGAGCGCGCCTTCATCCAGCGCGAGATCAACGAGGGCAAGACGAAGGAACAGATCAAGAACGACCTCGTCGAGCAGTACGGGACGAATGTGCTGGCCGAGCCACCGAAGTCGGGGTTCGATCTCACCGCTTGGCTGGTGCCGGGGCTGGCGATCCTGGTCGCCGCGCTGGCTATCGCGTTGGGGCTTTGGCGCTGGCGACGAACCGGCCGGGCGCGCGAAGCGGCGGCGGAGCCAGAGGAAACGCTCGATCCCTCAGAGCGCGAGCGGCTCGACTCCGACCTCGCTCGCTACGACTTGTAGCAGGGCCATGTCAGCAACCTCAGCGCGCCGCTAGCGCGATGACCGCGATCGTCGGCTCGTCGATGCGAACTTGACCGCTCACGCGCCGGCACCTTAACGCCACTATGTGTCTGCCAGCGTCGACCGGTGACGGAGCCGTGAACGTTCGCGCGAAACCGTTCGTGGCGAGGGGACCAGTGTTCCGGTCTATCTCGCCGGGCTGTACGCCAGACGGCTGCTCCATGCCATCGATGGCGACACTGCACGAGGCCTGGGCAGGGGTAACGAGGCTCTGTT
>JBJMKM010000108.1:0-47372 GCA_045805825.1 Solirubrobacterales bacterium | reverse complement strand
CACCAGCCGGCGCGCCAACTGCTCGTCGATCTCCGGCGAGTGCAGGCGAACGATCTCCATCTCGCGCTCGATCTCCGGGTAGTCGAGCCACAGGTACAGGCAGCGGCGCTTGAGAGCCTCGGTCAGCTCGCGGGAGTTGTTGGAGGTGAGGACGACGATGGGGTAGGTCCGTGCCTCGATCACGCCGAGCTCCGGTATCGAGATCTGGAAGTCGGACAGCACCTCCAGGAGCATCGCTTCGAACTCCTGGTCGGTCTTGTCGATCTCGTCGATCAGCAGAACCACCGGATTGGTGGACGCGATCGCCTGGAGCAGGGGTCGAGTGAGCAGGAACTCCTCGCTGAAGATGTCCCCGTGGACGGCGTCCCAGCTCGCCGCCTCGGCGACGGGGTCGGCGCCGGACTCCGCCTGGATGCGCAGGAGCTGCTTGCGGTAGTTCCACTCGTAGAGCGCCTTGGCCTCGTCCAGGCCCTCGTAGCACTGCAGACGGATCAGCTGGCGCCGCGTCGCGCGCGAGATCGCCTTCGCGAGCTCGGTCTTACCGACGCCGGCGGGGCCCTCGACGAGAACCGGCTTTCCCAGCCGCTGCGCGAGGTAGGCGACCAGAGCGGCGGACTCGTCCGCAAGGTATCCGACCTCGCCCAGCGCCTCCCGGACCTCGGCGACGGACCCGGGATCTGCGTTTGCGGCCATCGGGCGATGATAATGAGCCGATGGCGACCGCCGGGATCCTCCCGCACACGATCGGTCCCTACGTGTCGCTCATGATCGCGGGCTTCGTGATTGGGATCCTCGGGCACCTGTTTCGCGCGCGGTGGCTCGTCGCGATCGGGATCACCCTGATCTTCCTGGCCGCGCTGGCGCTGCCGCTGGCGCTGAACGTGACCACGGACCAGCCGCAGGCGCCCGGACCGCTGCCCAATCCGTATTGACCTGGCAGGATCGGGTCGCTGTGGGCCGCCTGGACGAGCTGGACCTCTCGAAGTCCCTCGATCGCGAGGAGGAGGAGAACGGGCTCGAACGCGCTTGGGAGCGGCTCACCCAGCTTCGCCTGACGCTGGGAGGCCTGATCGGCGACGGGGAGATCGGGCCGCCGCTCTGCGTCATCTTCGAGGGCTGGGACGCCTCAGGCAAGGGCGGCGCGATCAAGCGCCTCGTCGCGAAGATGGATCCCAGACACGTGCGGGTGGTGCAGTTCGCGGCACCCACCGACGATGAAAAGCGCCACCACTTCCTGTGGCGATTCTTCAAGGTGCTGCCGGGATGGGGAGGAATGGCCGTCTTCGACCGCTCCTGGTACGGCCGGGTGCTCGTGGAGAGGGTGGAGGGCCTCGCCAGCAGGGACCAGTGGGTGCGGGCCTACGACGAGATCAACGGCTTCGAGCGCTCGCTGGCCGACGAGGGCATGGTCCTCGTGAAGTTCTGGATGCACATCTCCTCGGAGGAGCAGCTGAAGCGCTTCAAGAAACGCGAGAAGGACCCGCTCAAGGCCTGGAAGCTCACCGATGAGGACTGGCGAAACCGCGACAAGCACGACTTCTACGCGGAGGCCGTCGAGGACATGCTCGCGCGTACCGACCAGCCCCATGCCCCGTGGCACCTGGTTGAGGCCGATTCGAAGCGCTATGCCCGGGTGAAGGTGGTCGAGACCGTGATCGAGCGGATCGAGGACGGCATGCGGCAATGGGGCATCCAGCCGCCTAAGCCGCTGCACGACGGCGCTTCCTTTCGCGCAACCGGTTAGTTTGCGCCGCCGCGAGGCGCGGGGCAGCTGAGCGCAGCTCTGGCCTTCGCCTACAGGACCGGCAGGTACTTGTCCAGCTCCCAGCGGGTGACCTGGACCCGGTACTCCTCCCACTCCGCGCGCTTCAGCTCCACATAGCGCTCGAAGATGTGATCGCCGAGCGCCTTCCGGACGAGGTCCGACTCGGCCAGCACCTCGATCGCCTCACCGAGCGTCTCCGGCAGCTGCTCGATGCCGCGCTCGATTCGCTCGTCGTGTGACAGCTCATACAGGTTGCGCTCCATCGGCTCCGGGCACTCGTAACCGTTCTCGATCCCGTCGAGGCCGGCGTGCAGCATGGCCGCGAAGGTCAGGTAGGGGTTGCAGGAGGGGTCGGGGCAGCGCAGCTCGCACCGCGTCGCCTGCTCCTTGCCCGGGTGGTACACGGGCACTCGGACGAGGGCCGAGCGGTTGCGCTGCGACCAGGCGCAGTACACGGGCGCCTCATAGCCCGGCACCAACCGCTTGTAGGAGTTGATGTTGGGCGCGAACAGCGCGGCGATCTCGCGCGCGTGGCGCAGGAGCCCGGCGATGTACGACTTCGCCGCCCCCGAGAGGTGATGATCGCCACTCTCGTCGTAGAAGGCGTTCTTGCCGTCGGAGAAGAGCGACTGGTGGGTGTGCATCCCCGACCCGTTCTCGCCGAACAGCGGCTTCGGCATGAAGGTCGCGTAGACGCCGTGCTCGGCCGCGATCTCCTTGACGACGATTCGGTAGGTCATCGCGTTGTCGGACATCCGCAGACCCTCGGCGTAGCGCATGTCGATCTCGTGCTGCGAAGGACCGACCTCGTGGTGCGTGTACTCCACCGGGATACCGACGCGCTTCAGAGCGTTCACCGTGTCGCGGCGAAGGTCGGACGCGGCGTCCAGCGTCGTGAGGTCGAAGTACCCGCCCTTGTCGAGGATCGTCGGGACTCCGTCGGGACCGAGCTCATCCGACGCGAAGTAAAAGAACTCCAGCTCCGGGCCCAGGTTGAAGGTGTCGAACCCCATGTCATTCGCTCGAGCCAGTGCTCGCCGCATGACGAAGCGCGGATCTCCCTCATACGGCTCGCCGCCCGGCTTCAGCACGTCGCAGAACATCCGCGCGACGTTGCCCTTCTCGCCATCGGACCGCCACGGAAGCACGGTGTAGGTGTCAGGGTCCGGCATCGCGATCATGTCCGACTCCTCGATCGCGTTGAAGCCGGTGATCGACGAGCCGTCAAAGCCCATCCCGTCCTGGAGCGCGTGCTCGAGCTCCTCGCGGCCGACCGAGAAGCTCTTCAGCTGCCCGTTGATGTCCGTGAACCAGAGCCGGATGAACTCAACGCCGTCCTCGTCCACTCGGGCGACGATGTCCTCGGGCTTGGTGCTGGGCTGGGTTGCGGTTGCCAACGTGTCTTCCTCCGTTTTTGGGTCGCAGCTATCCGAATCTGACGGAAACCTACGGCACGCGAAGCGGAAGTCCCTATCCGGGTGTCGAGAATTTCTGACCGGGCCTTGTACCCGGTGTCGAAAGCCGCTGCTAACCGCGAAGAAAGGGCGGATCAGGGGGCTCGAGCGCTGATTGCTAGGCGCTCGTGGCGAGCCCGGCCGGCGTTGCCGCCGATCCGACTTCGAGCTCGGCGGCCTCCATCGCCATCTCAACCCCGACCGGATCTCCGCCTAGCTCGGCCCACCGCCGGCGGGCTGCGCCGTGCAAGCCGTCGAGGAAGCCGTCGGCGTGCAGCGGATCGTGGTGGAAGAGCAGCAGCCGCCGCGCGCCCACCCGCGACGCAAACGTGAGGGTGTCGGTCATTCCGGAATGGCCCCAGCCGACGTGCAGCGGATACTCGTCGTCGGCGTACTGGCAGTCGTGGATCAGGAGGTCGGCGTCGCGGGCCAGGTCGTAGCCCGAGATCCACTCGGGCTCGTTCTCGGCGAGAACCGTGCCGAGCGCCGGCTCGTGGTCCGGGATGTAGCAGAGCGTCGTGTCGCCCTCGGTGATCCGGAAGCCCAGGGTCGGGCCGCGATGGTTGACGGCCTCGCACCTGATCGTCGCCGACCCGAGCTGCCACTCGCTCGGCGGCGTGTCGCGGAACGAGACGTCGCATGGCAGCTCGCGGACCTCGACCGGCGAGAGCGGCGCGGAGATGTAGCGCGCGACGCGATTTTCGAGCGAGGCCTCCGGTGACGCGGGGCCCCAGATCGTGATGTCGGCGTCCGCGCGGAAGCACGGCGGGAAGAACATGAGCCCCTGGATGTGGTCCAGATGAAGGTGGGTCAGGAGGATGTTCACGTGCGGCGAGACCGTGAGGTCGAGGCCCAGCGTGCGGATCCCGGTTCCCGCGTCGAGGATGATGTGCTCGCCGCTGGCGAGGGTGACCTCGACACAGGAGGTGTTGCCGCCGTAGCGGTTCATCTCCGGGCCCGGCGCCGGGACGGATCCGCGAGCTCCCCAGACTTTGAGCCTCATGCGCTCTGCCTGCCGTCGCGGTCGTGCGGCCAGAAGAAGATCATCGCCCCTGAGGATCCCTCCTCGGACGCCACGATCGGGAAGGCGCTCGACTCGATCTCGCTCATGCCGCCGTTCGCCGAGCGGATCGTGAACACGGCGTGTGCCGGTCGGCCATCCCGCACTGCGCGCGTGGTGGGGAGCTCGTCCAGCTCGACCGGTTTGCCGTCGGCGCCGAAGGGCCCGTAGGTCGACGTCCACTCCTCGGGTGACATCCGGCCGACGTCCTCGAACGATCGGCCCAGAAGCGCGCCCGCGGCCTCGTTGTAGAACACAAGCGAAGCGTCCTGATCGACCAGGAATGCGGGAGTCGAGATGCTCGTGAGCAGGTTGCGGGCGAGGATCAGCTCCAGGGGTTTTTGAGCCGGCATCGTCTCCATTCTTCCATCCTTGAGACAACTGGCACGCGATCTGCATCCCCTCGGTAGCCTCGGCCGGGATGTCGCACCGAGGGGCAATGGTCGTGATTTGGGCTCTCGCGCTGTTCGCGATTCCGGCCGGCGCCGGGGCGCAGACGCCGGGTGTGACGCCGCCTGCCATCCCACAGGGCCCGATGGCAGGCGACATCAAGCCGTTCGACGGCAAGCCCGCGAAGGCGGATCCCTTCTCGCTCCCGCCGGTCCCGCGCAACCCGTTCATGGCGCCGAACGGACTCTCCAACCTGCACGACGACGCCTACCAGACCGATACCTATCTCTGGTCCGGGCCCCTGGGCCGCAATACGCAGACGCAGTCGGCGTTCTACGTCGCCCCGGGAATCGCCCGCGAATGTGCCTCGATCACGTTCGACTCGCGGAGGCGCCTGGTCGCCATCTGCGTCGGCCTGGACCGGCCGGTCCTCGCCGTCATCGATCCGAATACGCTGACGCCACTTGCCACGTACCAGCTGCCGTTCAGGAAGGTGAGCGGGGGAAATCCGTTCACCGACTTCAGCGGAGGCGGCTACTTCTACCTCGGCCGGGGCGATCGGGCGGTGGTGCCGACCACCACCCGCCATATCTTCGTGATCCGCGAGACGCCTGGGCCAGGGCTCGCGCGGCAGCACGACTACGACGTGAGCGCTCGGCTGGCCTCCGACGACAAGATCGTCTCCGCGCTTCCGGACTGGGACGGGCGCATCTGGTTCGCGTCCCGGGACGGAGTCGTCGGCTGGGTCAATCGCAAGAGCGGCAAGGTCCACACGCGCGACCTGGGAGCGCCGATCGGCAACTCCTTTGCCGTCGATGAGCATCGCGGCGTCTACGTCGTCACCGACGCCGCGCTCTACCGGCTCGACGCCCACAAGGGTCGGGTGCGGAGCGTGTGGCGCCACGGCTATCCGAATGACGGAACCGTCAAGCCGGGCCAAACGGAGGCGGGATCGGGCACGACTCCGACGATCATGGGTGGAGGGCGCTACGTCGCGATCACCGACAACGCGGATCCGGTCCACGTGATGGTCTTCAAGCGCCGTGCCAATACGCCTGAGGGACGTGTCGTGTGCCGCGCGCCCGTCTTCCGGAAGGGCCGCTCATCGACCGACCAGTCCCTGATCGGCGCTGGCCGAGCGCTCATCGCCGAGAACAACTACGGCTACTCGATCGCCGCCACGGAGAACGGCGGCGTCACCGCCCGCGGGCTCGAGCGCGTCGACGTGGACCGCGACGGCCGGGGCTGTCACAAGGTGTGGTTCAGCAAGGCGCGCGCGCCTTCCGTCGTGCCCAAGGTCTCTGCGAAGTCCGGCCTGGTCTACACGTACACGAAGCCGCCGCGCTCGGACGGCCAGGACGCGTGGTACCTGACCGCGCTCGACTTCGACACCGGCCACCTCGTCTGGCGACGCCTGGCGGGCGAGGGGCTTGGATACAACAACAACTACGCCCCCGTCACCCTGGCGCCGAACGGCACGGCGTACGTGGGCGTCCTCGGCGGCCTCGTCAAGTTCCGCGACGCCGTCCGTCGCTGAGTGAAGGGCAAGTAGGGGCGGGTCAGGGCTCCCCCTACGGCACCGAGCGGTGCATCTGTCAGGCCAGGCCTGACTAACGTGCCTTTCGGCAGCTTGCCGCGCCGAGGCTGCCCCTACTTGGCTCCGTTTTTCGCGCTGCCCGGTCGGCCGGGCTCAGCAGAGATTCAGAAGCTCTTCGAGCGATTCATCGAGCCCATCGGCCAGGTCCGCGACCCCCGGCACCGCGCCTGGGTCGGTGCAGAAGCCGAGTCCCATCCGCCCGGCGAGGGAGATCGCCGACGCCCGCAGGGCGTGGCGGTCCGCCGGCTCCGCGGCCGAGTAGAGCTCGCCGACATTGCCGCCGAGGAGGCTGATCGGCTCGCGCGGGCCGGGCACGTTCGAGACCGACAGGGCGAACTCGCGGGGGCCAGCCGCGAATCCCGAAGCCACCTTGTAGAGGGGGCGGACGTGCGAGAGGCTGTGGAAGAACGAGTAGAGCTCGTCCGGGTCGTGGTGCTCCTTGCGGTTGGTCGTCTCGGCGTTGATCGCGGCCAGCCTGGCTCGCGGATCCGGCTCTGAGATCGGCAGGTCGCAGAAAAGGAAGGAGTCTCGGTTCCCCAGGGCGTCACCGTCCTCGTCGCGGTGATGCATGCTCACCGGGATCTGGACGCGCATGGTCTCCATGTGCTCGTGGTGAGTGGAGATCCAGCGCCTGATGGCTCCCGCGACCATCGCCAGGACCACGTCGTTGATCGTCACGTGCTCGCCCGCGGCGTGCTCGATCCGCTTGAGGTCCGCGAGGCTGCAGGAGGTGAATGCGAGCTCGCGGTCGCCGCCGATGCGGCGGTCGAAGGCCGTGTCGGCGCCCAGCGGCCAGAGCTCACGGCGCAGGGTTGCCGGCAGCGTGGCCAGCTCCCGCCCTGACTCCCGCCAGCGCCTCGGAGACGCCAGCGTTCGCGCGCCTCCGGAGATCGCCCCGCCGAGGTCCCGCGCGCGGCTGCCGAGCCCGGACACGAGCAGTCGGGCTGCACCTGGCTCGGGCGCGGGGGCCCAGCTGCTCGGTTCGCCGGGGTCATCCACGTCGTCGTCCCAAAGGAGCCCCTTCAGGAAGCGGAGCGCCGTGACGCCGTCGGCCATGCAGTGGTGGATCCGGATGATCAGGGCGATGCGTCCGTCGTCGAGGGGCCCTGCGTAGTCGACACACCACAGCGGCCGCGAGTGGTCCAGCCGCTCGGCCATCACCTTGCCGGCAAGGGCAACCACGTCGGCAGCGTCGTGCACCGGCTCGGAGGCGAGCCGGACGTGACGGCGGATGTCGAAGCTCACGTCGTCGACCCAGGCGGGAGTCGCGAGGCCCAGCGGCGTGAGCGCGAGACGCTGTCGTCCCCGGCGCAGGCGCGCGAGCCGCGATTGCACTCGGCGACGGACGAGCTCCGGCGCCGGCGGCTCGCGACCGTCCGCGGGTTCGACCAGCGCAACCTTGAGGGTGTGGCCGGCGATGACGTCGGATTCGAGCCGAAGGATCCGCGCGTCGTCGTCGGTGAGGCGCTCCACACCCCGTTTATCCCATATTCCGGGGTCAGCTCTTGGCCGCTGCGCCGGGCACGCGCGCCACGAAGGTCCGCGAGCCGACGACGAGGCCGACGGCCGTCACGTGGGGCGGATCGACTCCGGAGCTGAGCTCCGTGCCGTCGTCGTCACCGCTGTAGACGTAGCGGAACGATCCCGCCGGAACCTTCGTGCCGTCGCGGCTGCGAAGCCAGACGGTGCAGAGCGTTCCCGGCCTGAATCCGTGTACCCAGAGGCGGACCTCGCTTCCGTACGGGCGGGGTTCGAGGCTCGCCCGGACCGACACGTCCCGCGGCAGATGCCGGAACGCCAGGGCATTGCCCGGCTCGACGCTGTTCGTGGACCCGGTCAGGCTCAGGGCGAGCAGGACGGCCGCGGTGGCCGCGGCGGCGGCAGCGGCCAAGCCGAACCCGACCCTCGCCCGGCGCCGGCGCACCTTCCGCCGCTCGGCGGCTATACGCCGGCTGATCCGATCTGCGAGGCCGGGTGGCGGCATGGGGGTGGGCTCGAGCCGCTCCGGATCCGCACGTCGCAGCACGATCGCCATCGGCGCCAGCGCGTCAGCCTCCGCGCGACAGTCGCGGCAGCCCTCGAGATGCGCCTCGGTCGCCGCGCGTTCCTCGGGACCGAGCTGGCCGAGGACGAGCGCGCCGATGCGCTCCCGCCAGACTCGACATTCGTCAGTCGTCATATCCCATCTCCTCCAGGGCGTTGCGAAGCGCTCGCAGGCCGTAGTAGACGCGGCTCTTAACCGTTCCCTCGGGAACTCCCAGCTCCGCTGCCACTTCGGCGTACGGGCGGCCACGCAGATAAGTCTCGACGAGGACCCGCCGGTGCTGGTCCCCGATCCGCCGCAGTGCCTCCTCGACCTGCCAGCTGAGCAACATCTCCTCGAGCGGTTCGTGCCCGACGTCGGGAACGTCGCCCGTCGCGACCGGCCGGGAGGCCCTGGCGCGGCCGAGATCGATCACCACGTTGCGCAGGATCGCGAAGAGCCAGGTGCGCAGCGATCCGATCTGTGGATCGAAGCGCTCGCCTGCCCGCCAGGCCCGCAGGAACGTGTCCTGGACGGCCTCCTCTGCCAGTCCGGGGTCCTCGAGTGAGCGCAGCGCGAAGCCGTAGAGCTCCCCGGCGTGCGCGGAGTAGGCCTCGCGGACGTCCGAGTCGCGGGTGAGGGCGCCCTGGGGCATCAGGGCGTGCATGAGGGGTTGGCCAACACTTCTCTTAATACTCCTCCTAGGGGAGACCAGTTCACACCGGCCAGATGTCCGCGCAAATCGTCCTGCTCTCAAGCGTGACCGTTCCCGAGCCTATGGGGAGGGCGAATTGCGAATTCGCGATCGAAACAGCCTGGCTGAACAGCTCGCCGCAGCCCGGCAGCGCATCGCCGAGCTCGAGGACGTGGAGGTCGGGCCTGTGCGGGGAGTCTCGGTCTCCGTCGGAGTCGCAGGACTTACGCCCGGCGAGCGCCCGGAGGCACTGCTGGGCGCCGCCGCGCTGGCGCTCGAGGAGGCGCGGGCCGCCGGAGGCAGTCAGGTTGCAGTTCGACCCCGACGTCGTCCAGGCGCTGGTCGGCTGTCTGTTCGGTCGCCGCCAGGCGGGCTTGGCGCCTGTTTAGAGGCGCCGGAACGGCCCTAAAACGACTGCGACGGCCCCGGGCCCGTGCCCGGCGCCGCGCAGCGCCTAGTCGGTTTCTGAAAGGTGCCGCCTAGAGCTTGCCGATCTTGAAGATCTTCGTGCCGCAGTCGGGGCAGGTGCCCTGGATCGCCGGGCGACCATTCTTCATGGTCACCTGCTGAGGATCCTTGATCTCGACCTTCTTGCGTTCCTTGACGCAGTAGCCGGTTGGCATCTGAGGGTCTCCTTTCAGGAACCGCGTGTGTGCGCGTGCCTGGGCGATTCTCGTCCAGGCGTGAAAACGACCGTAGAGGACCCGCCGGACGCGTGCACGCAAGGCTTGTGCAGTTTGCGACAAGGCCTACGCACGCGTCCGGCGCCCGCCGGGTGCGATTCAGCCGCCGGAGGAAGTGCCCCCGGTGCCGGCGCCGCCGTCCTGGCTGCCCGATTCAGCGCCGCCGGACCCCGTGGAACCCGTCGCTCCATTCGTGCCGCCGACGCCGCCGAACGCGCCACCGAATGAGCCGCCCCCTCTCGAGCCCGTGCCCGCGCCCGTGCCCGAACCCGGCCCGGCGCCGGTGGTGCCCGACTGCCCCTTGAGCGCGTTGACCTGGCTCTTGAGGGTCTGCTGCTCGCCCGAGACCTCGTCGAGCCTGCTCTCCAGCTCGGTCACCCGCTCCTCCAGCGCCCGTACGCGCCGCTGAGCCGCCTGAGAGGCCTGGTCGGACGCCTGGGTGATCTGCGTCTGCAGTGTGGAGACATCGTCCTTCGTGGGCGAGTCATCCTTCAGCTGGAGCACGAGGATCACGGCGACCACGCCCGCCGCAAGCCCGAGCACCGCGAGGGCTCCGAGCACGTAGGTGCGGATGCCGAGGCTGCGATCGAGCTGCGCAAGCCACGCGCGAAGCCCGTCGATCGGATTCCCTGGCTCGGGTGACGCCGCCACCTAGGTGCCCGGCTTGGGCGGGGCGACCTCGCCGTCGGGGGGATCGAGCTCACGGCCGCGCTCAACCCATGCGGTGAGGCCACCGTCGAGGTTGTATGCGTCCCAGCCCGCCTGCCGGAACGCTGCCGCCGCCAGCGCCGACCGGCTGCCCGAGCGGCAATAGAAGACGACCGGGCGGTCGCGGGGGACGGACTCGGCGCTGTTGGCGAGATCGTTCATCTCGATGTGCTGCGCGCCGGCGATCCGCCCGGCCTCCCATTCGTATGGCCTGCGAACGTCGACCAGAAAGGCGCCGGATTCGATCAGCTCTCCCGCCCGTTCGGGGCTGATCTCCGTCTCCGCTGCGGTTTCCTCGGCCACGGCCTCAGCTTAATGCCGCGCCCTCATGCGCGCGATCATTGCGACCTCCATATCCTCTGCGCCCGCACTCACTCGAATTCCTCAAGCGAAGGGAGACTCTCGCAATGCCGGAAGCCGTAATCGTCGACGCCGTTCGTACCCCTATCGGGCGCGCGTTCAAGGGCTCGCTCGCCCAGCAGCGCCCGGACGAGATGGGCGCTTACATCGTCGACCAACTGCTCGAGCGCAATCCGGACGTCAGCCCGGACTCGATCGAGGATGTGTTCTGCGGCTGCGGCATGCCGCAGGGCCTGCAGGCGTTCAACATCGCCCGCATCATCTCCCTGCTCTCCGAGCGGCTTCCGGAGACGGTCAACGGCGTGACGATCTCCCGCTACTGCTCGTCGAGCCTCGACGCGATCCGTCACGCCGGCAACGCGATCAAGGCGGGTGAGGGCGACGCCTACATCGCGGCTGGTGTCGAGTGGGTCAGCCGCTACAACGAGCGCACCGAGCCCGCCGGAGCGGACGATCAGAACACCAAGCTGCAGGGCACCGACGGCACGCCCAATGCCTACATCGAGATGGGGCTGACCGCGGTCAACGTCGCCGAGCGCTACGAGGTGAGCCGCTCGGATATGGACAAGTACGCGCAGCGTTCGCAGGAGCTCGCGGTCGGCTCCCAGGAGTCAGGCTTCTTCGATCGGGAGATTGCCCCGGTGACCCTCGACGACGGGGCTGAGGTGGCAAAGGACGATGGCCCACGGGCGAGCTCCACGCTCGAGAAGCTCGCCGAGCTGCCGGAGGCCTTCGGCGGGGGCGGCGTAACCGCCGGCAACTCATGCCCGCTGAACGACGGCGCCGCCGCGGTGCTGCTGATGTCCGACACGAAGGCGAAGGAGCTCGGGCTGGAGCCGCGTGCCCGCATCATCACGGCGGCCACCTTCGGCAACGAGCCGGAGTACATGGGCGTCGCGCCCCTCGGCGCGGTCAAGAAGGTGCTCGACCGTGCGGGCATGACGATGGCCGACGTCGACGTCGTCGAGCTGAACGAGGCGTTCGCCGCCCAGGTGATTCCGATCATGGCCGAGTGCGACATCCCGCTCGAGAAGCTGAACACGCACGGCGGCGCGATCGCCCTGGGTCACCCGTTCGGCATGACCGGCGCGCGCATCATGACCACGCTTCTGAACGTCATGGAGACCGACGACCATCAGGTCGGGCTCGAGACGATGTGCGTGGCCGGCGGGCAGGGCAAGGCGATGCTCGTCGAGCGGCTGAACTAGCGGCCGCCCGACGGGCTCACCCGAAGAACGCGACGCGAGCGAGCGCCGACGACACGCGGCTGCGGCCGCCGCGTGTGGCCCTGTGGGTCGTGGACCGGCGGTTGCTTCGCGCAGGGCGCTGCTTCCAGGCGTCCTTGGTGCGCCGGGCGATCTCTCGATCCCGCTCCTCCATCACGGCGATCATCAGTGCGGGGTGCATGAACTTCCTCCTTTCGCTGCTAACCTCTTAAATTGATTAGCTGGTTACACCACACTAGCAAAAGCCGTTTGATGGTGTCAACCAGCAATTACAATTCGATGGTGTTGGAGTCATGACCCCCGAGATTCCCGAACGACTGAGCGACGATCTGGAGCTGGTGAGCTCGTTCGTCAACACGCTGGAGAAGAACGTCACCCGCCCCGACGAGGAGCAGCTCGACTCTCCGGAGGCGTTGGGCTCATGGATGAATGCGCACGGCATCCCTCCCGGGGATGACCTGGGGCCCGCGGACGTAAAGAGGGCGATCGAGTTCCGAGAGGCGATGCGCCTGCTCCTGCTCGCAAACAACAGCGGCCAGCTCGAGCGCGACGCTCTGAGGCGGCTTCGCGAGGCCGCCGACGAGGGACTCATTCGCGTCGAGATCCACGACGACGGCGAGGCTTTCGCCCGCCCGGCTCGCGCCGGCGTTCCGGCGCTGTTCGCGCGGCTGCTGGCAGCCGTCGCCGATTCTCAATGCGCCGGGAGCTGGGACCGCCTCAAGGCGTGCGCCGCGGACGATTGCCAGTGGGCGTTCTACGACACCTCCCGCAATCGGTCGCGCACGTGGTGCTCGATGGAGGTCTGCGGAAACCGCGCGAAGACGCGCGCCTACCGAGCGCGGCTCTCCAGGTCCTAGAGGGGAGGCCTCAGCCCGCCGCCTCGGCCCTTCGAAGTCCCCGCCACGAGAAAATCACGAGCAGGGCGGCGCCACCGGCTGCGGCGGCGAAGGCGAGCAGGACGTGGAACGGGTCACCCGCCATCAGGCTGCGGCCCGCCTCGACGACGGCGGTGAACGGGTTCACCTTGGCGACCGTCGAGATCCACCCTTCGAGCAGGTTCCGCGGCACGTAGATCGGCGCCGTCATGAGGATCATGAACAGCGGCAGCTGCATGGCGGGGGCGGCCTGCAGGGTTCGAAGCCGGGTCATCACACCGGCGGCGAAGCAGAAGGCCGCCACGTTCACCACGAGGGCGAGACCGATCAGACCGGCGAGGTCGACCCCGCTGCCGGCGACCTCCATCCCCGTGGCGAGGGCGATGGCGAACACGACCACCCAGACAAGCACGGCCCGCACGAGCCCGGCGATGCCGTAGCCGACTATCACGGCCGAGCGATCGCGGGCCGCCAGCATCAGCCGGCGGGTGAACCCGGAGTCGAAGTCGGCGCCGATCGAAAAGCCGATGAACACGCCGCCGAACGCCGCCGACTGGAGCAGGACGAAGACGAACTGGAAGGCGTCGTAGTTGTAGTAGTCGAACCCGGGAAGGCTGCCCACGGTCGAGAGCCCGCCCGCGAAGGCCATGTAGAAGAACAGCGGGAACACGAGCGAAGGGAGCAGGAGCGCGGGCGAGCGCATCGCCAGATGCAGGTTGCGCCAGGCGACGGTCCGCGCGACCGACCAGTAGCGCGAGCGCCGCCTCACGTGCGCACCAGCCTGTCTCGCAGGGCACGCGTCGCCGCCCAGAGGGCGATCACGAATATGGCCGCCGCCACCCCGAACCCGAGCGCCAGGGCCTCCGGGTCCCAGCCCGTGATGATCAGGCTTCGCAGGCCCTCGATCAGGTAGCTGACGGGATTGATCGTCGCGACGGTCCGAAACCAGTCGGACGATATGAGGTCCCGGGGCAGGCTGGCCGAGCTCAGGAACAGCAGGATGAACATGAGCGGGAAGAGCCCCTGCACGGCCTCACTGGAGCCGGTCCGAAGCCCTGCGAAGAGGCCGATCGCGCCGAAGGCGGCCGCGATCGAGAGCGACAGCGCAAACAGCACGACCGCCCCGAGCACGCCCGTCTCCAGCGATGCGCCGGCCGCGAGGCCGGCGGCGAGGAACGCCACTGCCTGGAGGGTCCCGATCAAGAGCACGCCGGTGAGCTGGCCGACGAGGAGCGACGGCCCGCTCATCGGCGTCAGCGCGAGCCGGTTGAAGAACCCGTTTCCGATGTCCTCGGCGATGTTGGCGCCCGCCGTGTTGGTGGCGAAGATCGACCCCTGCATGAAGGGGAACGCGAGCGCGAAGGCCAGGTAGGAGGTGGTTGGGAAGCCGGGAATGTTCGTCGCCGCGCTCAGCCCCGACGCGTTGATCGCCAGCAGGAACAACGGGAAGATCAGCGGCGGCACGATGACGATCGGCTGGCGGATGGTCCGGATCACCGACCGCCAGGCGAGGTAGCGGGCCTGGGTCCGCAGAGCGGGTGTGCCTGCGGCCGCGGTCATGCCGTGGTTTCCACCTGCTCCGTGGCGTGCTCGCCGGTATCCGCCTCCTCATGGGCACCCTCCAGGGAGCGACCGGTCTTCGCAAGGAAGACGTCGTCGAGCGTCGGCGCGTGGACCTGAAGATCGGCGACCTTGATCCCTTCGCCGTCGAGCCCCCGAACGACGTTCGCGAGCTCCTCGGTCCCTTCGGCCAGCCGCACGGCCGCGGAGCCGTTGGTGACCGGCAGGGGGTCACCGAAGCGAGAGAGCACCGCCTCGAGGCGCTCGACCTGCGAGGGATCGGCCGGAACCGCCTCGAGCGTCGGGCGGCCGATCTGCGCCTTGAGTGCCGCGGGCGTTCCTTCCGCGACCAGCTTGCCCTGGTGGATGATCCCGACGCGATCGGCCAGGGCGTCGGCCTCCTCCAGGTACTGGGTGGTCAGGAAAACCGTCACCCCGTCGCGGTGGGCCAGGCCGGAGACCTCATCCCACAGGGCGGCGCGGCTCTGCACGTCCAGGCCGGTGGTCGGCTCGTCGAGGAACAGGAGCCGTGGAGAGTGGATCAGCGCGAGCGCCAGGTCGAGCCGGCGCTTCATGCCACCGGAGTAAGTGCCGACGCGGCGATCGGCTGCCTCGCTGAGGCCCACCCGCTCGAGCAGCGCGTCGCCCCGGTCGGCGATCTCCTGCGAGGAGAGGCCGTGGAGGCCACCCTGGAGCTTCATGTGCTCGCGGCCGGTGAGGAGCTGGTCGAGCGCGGCGTCCTGAAGGGCAACGCCGATGACATCTCGGACGGCGGCTCCGTCGCTGAGGATGTCGTAGCCGCCGACCGTGGCAGTGCCTGCCGTGGGCGGAAGCAGCGTCGTCAGCATGTGGACCGTGGTCGACTTGCCGGCGCCGTTGGGCCCGAGAAAGCCATAGATCTCGCCGGGCCGCACCTCCAGGTCGATCTCGTCGACGGCGCGCACGCTCTTGAACTGCCGTACGAGACCCCTGACTTCGATCCCGTTGCTTGCCTCCATCTGCGCTCCTTCCGACGCCTCTCGTATGCTCGTTGGTGAGGACGATGGTTGAATCTATCAAATGTAGAGACGATGGAGTATTATCGCGGCTGTGACGACTGCAACGAAGCGACGCCGGGCAGGGGCCGATCTGGCCAGCGAGAACTGGACGCTCCTGCAGGAGCTCGCGTTCTCGCAGCGTCCCCGCTGGATGGCGATCATCCGCGAGTACGACCTGATTCCACCCCACTGGATCGCGCTTCAGACCCTCGAGGAGCCGAAGCCCATGGGCGAGCTGGCCAAGCAGCTCGCATGCGACAACTCCAACGTCACCTGGATCACGGACAGGCTCGAGGAGCGAGGCCTCGTGACGCGCACGCAGGCTCCGCACGACCGTCGCGTGCGGCTGCTGGTCCTGACACCGAAGGGGCGACGCCTCCGCGAGGAGATCGGCGTGCGCCTCGCCGAGGCCCCCGCCGCCATCGCCGGGCTCTCAGCTAAAGACCAGCGCGTCCTGCATGACGTGCTGACCCGTGCGGCGGAGCGGCTTCGCGACCAGGCGGACTAGCCGGTCAGTCCTCGAACAGCGCGTACCCGTAGGAGCCGCGCTTGTACGCGAGCTTTGCGATCGCCGACATCCTTTCGTCGTCGTTGCTGGAGATCTGGCGAAACCGCGCGCGGACGCGATCGGCGGCCCGGGTGCAGAACGTCTCGGCGATGTAGCGCTCCTGGCCCGAGGGCTCTACCCCCTGGTCCTCGAAGATCCGGGTCGCCCGCGAGAGCACCGCGATCTGGGCGTAGATGTCGGCGATCGAGTCGGCGATCCGCTTCTGCGCGAATTGCCGCTCCACGATGCCCTTCTTGTGCTCGCGTAGCAGCGACTCCGTGACGTCTCGCAGTTCCTTCACCTGGTCGGAGGCGGAATCTGCGAGATCGGACAACTCCGGGTGTGCGGCCGTGATGCGATCCGGCCGGATCTCGCGCTGGATGCGTCCCCCGACGTAGTCGGCAAGCACGCCGATGGAGCCGATCGGATCGCCTAGCCCTATCTCCCCGAGCTCCGAGAGCTTCTCGCCCACCGGCTTCATCCCCGACAGGGCGATGAACTCGCGCATGACGTCGTTGGCGCCCTCGAAGATCGGGAAGATCCGGATGTCGCGCAGGATCTTCTCGTAGGGCTCGTCGCGCATGTAGCCGGCGCCGCCCTTCAACTGCATCACGCGGTTGGCTGCGTACCAGAGGAACTCGGTCGCGGCGACCTTGCAGATGGCGGACTCCAGCGAGTAGTCGGCTACCCCCGCGTCGACCAGGCCGCAGGTCAAGTAGCACATGGACTCCAACCCGAACAGGTAGGAGACCATCCAGCCGATCTTGTCCTGGACCAACTCGAAGTCCGCGAGCGGATGGCCGAACTGCTGTCGCTCCTTGACATGCTCGATGGCCCGATCGAGGAGTCCCTTCGTGGCGCCGACGGATCCCGTTCCCAGCCCGATGCGCCCGTTGTTCAGGATGTGCATCGCGATCCGGAACCCCTCGCCGGGCTCGCCGAGGACGTTCTCGGGCGGTACGCGGACGTCACGGAAGTACATGCGGCGCAGGTCGTTGCCGCGCAGGCCCATCGTGTCGAAGCGCTCTCCGACGTCGAAGCCCTTCATCTTTCGCTCGAGGATCAGCGCGATGTGCCTGTCCTTGCCGTCGACCTCGCAGCGCGCGAAGGTCGTGAACACGGAACCCGTGCCGCCGTTGCCGATGTAGCGCTTCTCGCCGTTCAGCACCCAGGAGCCGTCGGGCTGCTGGACCGCCCGGCTCTCGATGTTGTAGGCGTCCGAGCCGGCGTTCGGCTCGGTGAGCGCGAAGCCCGCGAGCTTGCGGCCCGAGGCCAGGTCCGGGAGGAAGCGCTGCTTCTGCTCGTCGCTGCCGAAGAGGTGGATGCCCTTGAACCCGATCGACTGGTGCACCCCCATGACGATCGAGAGGGTCGCGTCGATCTGGGCGAACGTCTCGAACACCCGGGCGTAGCCGGTCTGCGAGAGACCCTGTCCGCCGTACCGCTCCGGGACGTAGAGCCCGCACAGCCCCGCGTCGCCCAGCTCGCGCACGAGGCGGTCGCCAAGCCACCGCTTTTCCTCGATCTCGCGGGGGTCGACGTGATCGCCGATCGCCCTGGCGGCGGCGATCAGTCCCCTGACCTTGTCCTGCTCATCGGGGTCCGGCTCCGGCCACGGGAAGACCATCTCCTCGTGGATCTCGCCGCAGAAAAGGGACTTGGCGAACGACGATGACGGCTGCTCGGCGCGCTCGTCGTCCGGCCGGGCTGTGGTTGCCGCCTCCATCGACCCTCGAACCTACTTCCCCGGCTCGCGCCGTGCTACGCCAAGAGATGACCTGCCCCTTCGCGACAATTCACGCATGCCCCCTTCGCCGGACCGCCGGGCAGAGCAGCGCCGCCGCCAATCCGCGGCCTACCGGCGACGCCGGTTCGGGTTTGTCGTCGCTCTCGCGATCGCGGCGCTGGTCGCCGGTGTCGTCGTCGGCGCGAATGTGGGCGGCGGCGGGACGCTCACGGCGAGACAGGCCGTCAAGCAGCAGCGCGAGGCGCAGCCCGTCCACTTCACCGTGTCGGTGAGCGGCGATCTGCTGATTCACACCGCCGTGTGGGAGCGGGCGCTGGCGCTCGGCGGGGGAAGCCACTACGACTTCGCCCCGGAGCTCGCGGAGCTGCAGCCGTACATCGCCGATGCGTCTCTCGGGATCTGCCACGTTGAGACGCCGATGACGCCGGCGCCGCCGACCAGCTATCCGATCTTCAATACGCCGCCGGCGCTCGCGCAGGGGATCAAGGACACCGGATGGGACGCCTGCGACACGGCTTCGAACCATTCGCTGGATCAGGGCCAGTCCGGCATCGACGATACGGGCAAGGCGCTCGACACTGCCGGCATCGCCCACACCGGCTCCTTCCCATCCGCCAAGGCACAGCGCCAGATCACGATGCTCAAGGTCAAGGGCGTCAAGGTCGCCTTTCTCGCCTACACGACCGACACGAACGGGATCCCGCTGCCGGATCCATGGTCGGTCAACATCGCCAGCGCCGACCGCATCCTGGAGGCGGCCAAGCGTGCTCACGAGATGGGCGCCGAGGCGGTGATCGTGAACGTCCACTGGGGCGGGCTGATCGTGCCCGAATACCAGTCCGAGCCCAGTTCCGGGCAGCTCGCGCTGGTGAAGAAGCTGACGGCGTCGCGGTTCATCACCGCCGTCGTCGGGCAGGGGCCGCATGCGGTTCAGCCGATCGCGAACATCAACGACAAGTTCGTCGTCTTCAGCGAGGGCAACCTGCTCTCGAACCAAAGCCCGGCGGCGGGTCTTCCGGCATCGAGCCAGGACGGCCTCGTGGCGATCCTCCATTGCGTGACCGACGAGCACGGCACTCGGGTCACCGAGGTGCGGTACGTGCCGGTCTTCGTGAGCCAGCCCGACTACACGGTGTTGCCGGTCGGTCCCGCTCTCGAGAAGGGCCAGGGCGATTCGACCCTGCTCCGCGATTCCTATGAGCGGACGGTGAGCGTCGTGGGCAAGAGCCAGCACATCCGGCCGATCCCCCCGAAGCTCCCCTAGCGTTTCGGCGATCGGCAGGCCCGGGAGGCCGAGCACTACGATCGAGTCGTGGCCCTCCCGCTGAAGCCTCCAGTGAAGCCCCAGCTCGCGCTGTCGCGCAAGCAGCTTCCTGAGGGCGAGGGATGGGCGTACGAGCCGAAATACGACGGTTTTCGCGCTGTCGTCTTCGCCGACGGGGACGACGTCTTCGTGCAGTCGCGAAACGGCAGGCCGCTCGGGCGCTACTTCCCCGAGCTTCGCTTCGGCGGGGGCAAGTACGTGCTCGATGGTGAGCTCGTCATCCTCGGCGGTGACGGGGTGGAGGAGTTCGACGCGATCCAGAACCGGATCCACCCGGCGGAGTCACGGATCAACATGCTCGCCGAGCAGACCCCCGCCCGCTTTCGCGCGTTCGACGTGCTGGCGGAAGGGAGGCGAAAGCTCTTGAAGGAGTCCTTCGAGAAGCGTCGCGCCACTCTGGAGGAGCTGGTGGGGGCCCTAGACGACGCCGGCTCGATCGAGTTGACGCCGCTCGTGCGCAGCGCGGAGGAGGCACTACCGCTGCTCGACTCGGGAGAGGGGGTGATCGCCAAGGAGCTCGGCGCTCCCTATCGCCCCGGCGAGCGCAAGGGGATGGTGAAGGTGAAGCGCCTGCGCACTCTCGACTGCGTCGTGGTCGGCTGGCGTCCGGGTAAGGAGGAGGGGACCGTCGGGTCGCTGATCCTGGGGCTCTACGACGACGGCGCGTTGCGCGTGGTCGGTCATACCTCCAGCTTCAAGGCCGCTGAGAAGCGGGAACTGCGGGCCAAGCTGGAGCCCTACGAGACGGGAGAGCGCGGATCAGCGGATCCGAGTCGCTGGGCTTCGGACCGGGAGCTCCAGTGGGTCTCGCTGCGCCCCGAGCTGGTCGTGGAGGTGAGCTTCGATCACGTGAGCGCGGGACGGATCCGCCACGGCGCGAAGCTTCTTCGCTGGCGGGACGACAAGAGCCCGCGCGAGTGCACCTTCGGGCAGCTCGGCTAGGCCTTCGAGGTCGCCACGCCCTGCGCTGGTTTTGGCGGGGCGCTCGCAGTCACAGCCGTAAGTCGCCGTGTAACCCCACGTCGGCCGATAAGCGCGCGATAAGTGGCCCTGGGTACGGTCGCGCAGTCGCCTTATCGAAGGGAGAAGGGGTCCATGGATTCGTTCAGATGTAGGGCTTTCGCCGCTGTAACGGTCGCATTCATGCTGGTGTTCGCGGGGTTCGCGTCATCGGCTCTGGCGCGGGGAGGCGATCGGCCCCGACCCGATCTGGTGATCACCAACGCCGGGGCGGGAGGCTCGCAGTACACCTTCAGGGGCTTGGACGCAACCCTGAGCGTCCACTACGCGACGAAGAACAAAGGACGTGCCCGCGCGGAGCGTTCGCGGTCCGTGACCGCGCTGTTGCCCGAGTTTGCCGGCCGTGATCCCAGAAAGCACGAGCTCAGCGCCCACCGCGTCCCCGCGCTTCGTCCCGGCGACTCGGATCGCGGCGGCGGCACGTTCGATTTCTCCACCGGCGATCTTCCGCTGGGTGCCTATGACGTCGAGGTCTGCGCGGATTACTTTGACAAGGTCGCCGAGGAGCATGAGGGGAACAACTGCACCTCCACCGACAGGGAGTTCTATGTCGTCAAGGAGGACTGGGACGGGTCGGTGAGCGGTGACGGCGTCGTCGCCGGCGCCCCGCATGCGGAGAAGTGGCACTCGGGCCAAGCCGATCTGATCTTCGGCAAGTACCTCGGAGGCGGTGCCTTCCGTTACGACTTCAGCGGCGTCGTTCAGTGGACCGACAACGGCACGAACAGCGGTGGCTGTACGTACACCGGCAGCGGCAGTAAGCGGATCAACGAGAACAACTCCGGGCCAGGCATCACGCTCGACTACGGCAAGGCGAATTACAGGGGCACGGAGGCGCTTGACAGTCGCTTCTACACGATCTTCGTCAGTGGATTCTCCTACTGCACGACGAATCTGGACGGACCCGTCGCGGTCGACTTCATGCAGATCCCGGCCCAGCCCGTACGTCCACTTCGCTTCAACCAGAACGAACTAACGGGGACCTTCAGCGAGCCCGGAGTGGAGGGGACGACCTGGAACTGGGATTTCGGGTAGTCCGGCTATGCGATCGGCTTGCTTTTAGCGGTGCACCGCTTGCACGTGCTCCCCGCCTCGCAATCGTGACCCGGGGAAGGGAGGCTCTCGGCCCAGGCTGAATAGCATCGTCCCGTGGAGCTCGAGACGATGATCTACGAGCGCGAGGGGCGGGTCGCGCGGATCACGCTCAACCGGCCGGAGCGGGGGAACGGCATCACGCTCGAGATGCCTCGCGAGCTCGCGGCCTGCGTGGAACGCGCCAACCTGGATCCGGAGGTGCACGCCATCGCCCTGGCCGGGAACGGCAAGGGCTTCTGCGGTGGCTACGACCTGGTCTCATCGGCGGAGGGGATGTCCGAAGGGTTCGGCCGCGAGGAGATTCCGCCTGGCTCGCCGTTGGACGGGGGGGTGATGGCGGCGAACCACGACCCCGACCGCGTCTGGGACCCGGTCGTCGACTTCCAGATGATGTGGCGGAACGTCCGCGGCTTCATGAGCCTTTTCTGGTCCGAGAAGCCGGTGGTTTGCAAGGTGCACGGTTTCTGCGTCGCAGGTGGGACGGACATGGCCCTTTGCTCCGACCTGATCGTCGTTGCCGAGGACGCGAGGATCGGCTATCCGCCGGCGCGTGTTTGGGGAGTTCCCACCACCGCTATGTGGGTGCACCGGCTCGGTCCTGCCCGCGCGAAGCGATTGCTGCTCACCGGCGACTCTCTCACCGGGCGACAGGCCGTGAACTGGGGCCTGGCCACGGACTGGGCGCCGACCGAGGAGCTCGACTCGGTCTTCGAGGATCTGCTCGAGCGCGTCGCCCGCATCCCGGTCAACCAGCTCGTCATGCACAAGTTGCAGGCGAACTCGACCATCCTCTCGCAGGGACTCCTGCAGACGCAGGCGATGAGCACGTTCTTCGACGGCATCGCCCGGCACACGCCCGAAGGTCATGGATTTGCGGGCCGGGCGGCGGAGGCCGGCTGGCGCGAGGCGGTAAGGGAGCGGGACGAGCCCTTTGGGGACTCGGCGTTTTGAGGGGAGCCCGGCTGCTCGTCGCCGCCGGCGGTTCGAGGCAAGTAGGAAGGGTGAGGCGCTTTCCCGCGCCGTACTTCGCGTCGAGTGAACGATTGAGCCGCTATATGCGGTCGATCACGCACTCGATGATCGAGCTTGGAATCGGGCACCGTATATGCCCCCGATCACTCACTCGATCGGCCGAGGCCGCCCCTACTTGCCTGTCCCACGGGATTGATACACCGCGCCTGTACGCTCCCCGCGCCCGTGCCGCCAACGAACCCCGAGATCACGCCGGACGAAATCAGCAATCGGATCCAGGGAAGCTTCCCGGCCGACATGGGGGTGGAGCCGCTCGAGCTCACCGACGAGCGCTGCCGCGGACGTATCGTCGTCGACGACCGGCACCTGCATCCGGGGCGGCTCGTGCACGGGGGAGCGTGGGTTGCGCTGGCCGACTCCGTCGCGGCTTGGCAGACGTTCAGGCACCTTCCGCCGGGCTATGACTTCACGACGATCGAGATGAAGCTGAACGTCCTCGCGGGCGGCCGCCCGGGGGACGAGCTGGTCGCGACGGCCGAGCACCTGCACGCCGGGCGGACGACACACGTCGTGGAGGTGCGGGTCCATCGGGAGGAGCGGCTCGTCGCGAACCTGCTGGTGACGCAGCTCGTGCTCGGTCCGCGAAGCGAGGACTAAACGGCGCCCAGCCGCCGGCCGTCAGCCGACCCGCCGGTACGTGTACTCGAAGTCGAGCTCCCAGTCGGTGCCGTCGGAGGAACCCTCCCAACGGCCGTCGATCGTCTGTCCGTCCTCGCTGACGGTCGCCTCGGAGCGCTGGTGAAAGCCCGGCGCCTCGCGCCACTGCTTCCACACGCGGCCCTCGAAGCTCATCTCGTACACGCGGTGGACGCCCCGCCCATCCGTGTACAGCAACGAGTACGACCCCGAGGCGTCGTCCAGTCCGATGATCGAGAGCGTTGGAAACGGCGAGTTCGCGGCGAACTCGGCCGGCGCGTCGGGCGGAAGCTCGGCGTCCGCGCTCTGGACGAGGAAGGCGCCGTCCTCCAGCCAGTCGATGCTGGCGTTTGCGCCGGTGAGGGTCTGTCCGCCGATTCGGGCCTCGATCGCCCATTCGCCGACGAGTGGCGCAAGCGGCGCAAGCGGCGAGTTCTCCTCGGGAGACACCGGAACCGAGGCTACTAGGGGCGCCTCAGTTGCCGACGCTGCAGTCGTCGTCGAGATCCGACAGGCGGCTGAGGAGCACGCTCAGCGACTCGACCTCGTCGTCGTCGAGGCGCTCTCCGATGAGCCGCTCGACCGCCTCGAAATGGGCGGGAGCGCACTCGCGGAGCTTGTCCATCCCGGCTTCCGTCAGCACCGCATAGGTCACGCGCGCGTCCTTGGCGCAGTTGCCCTTCTCGACCAGACCCGTGGTCTCCAGCCGGTCGAGCATCCGCGTGATCCCGGACGGCGACAGCCTGACCTCGCGAGAGAGGTCGATGCGGCGCATGGCGTGATCGGGCTCACGCGAGAGGAGAAAGAGGACCTCGTACTCGCTCATCGTCAGCCCATGCTCCTCGACGAGCTGAGCGCTGAGCTGGCGGGTAAGGGTGGCGTGAGCGCCGACCAGATGGCCGAGCGCCTCGACGGCGCCTTGAGATGTTTTAGGAGTCAAATGTTGCACGCGCAAGCACCTGGTAGAGTTTTTGTTTGACGTGTCAAGCATAGTCAACGCGGAGGAGGCTTCCTCATGGATCTAGCACTACTCGTATTGCGCCTGGTGGTGGGCCTCATCTTTGCCGCCCACGGTGCTCAGAAGCTCTTCGGTGCGTTCGGCGGCCCCGGAATCCAGGGTACGGCCGGCTTCTTCGATCAGATCGGGCTTCGGCCCGGCAAGCTGCATGGCTGGGCAGCCGGAATCACGGAGTTCTTCGGCGGCTTCGCCATCGCACTCGGCCTCGTGACCCCGGTGGCCGCAGCCGCCCTGATCGCGGTCATGACCGCGGCCGTCCTCGTTGTACACGCGAAGAACGGGTTCTTCAACACGAACCAGGGCTTCGAGTTCAACCTGGCGCTCGCCGGGGCGCTGTTCGCGCTGGCCGGCACCGGCGCCGGTGGTTGGTCGCTCGACAACGCGCTGGGCATCGACATGACCGGCGCGGCCTGGGCGCTCGGGGCGCTCGGAGTCGGGCTGCTCGGCGGCGTCGGTGCCGTCTTGAGCGGTCGATTTGCCTCCCGTGAGCATCACGGGCACGGGCACCCCAGCACCGCCTGATTCAACTCCGACACCACCACACGAGCGAGGCGGCCTCCGAACCGGAGGTCGCCTCGTGTCGCTAGGGGACCCGGTGGACCTCGAACATATTCGTCCCGAGCTCCTGCTGCGGAAGCCCGGCGGTGATGCCGATCAGGTCGCCGCTTGAGGCGATGCCCGCGTCCTTGGCGAGCAGGGCGCAGTCGGAGAGAAGGGCGCGCAGACTCGTCCAGTCCTCGGCCAGCATGCAGCCCACGCCGAAGAGGAGTTGCAGGCGCCGCACGGTCTCGATGCGGGGCGAGACGGCGAGCACCGGCACCCGCGGCCGGTGCGCCGATACGAGGCGGGCGGTTCGACCGCTGCGGGTCGGAACGACGAGGGCGGACAGCCCCAGCGTGTAGGTCGATCCCACTGCCGCGCGAGCGACCGAGTTGGCCACGTCTGTCGAATCGCTCGTAGCCCGGTTGAAGACCCAATCCCCGTAGGGGAGATCCGGCTCGGACACGCGCGCGATCCGGTCCATGACCCGAACCGCCTCGACCGCGTGCTCGCCCACCGCCGTCTCCTCGGAGAGCATCACGGCGTCCGTGCCCTGGAAGATCGCGGCGCTGACATCGGACACCTCGGCGCGGGTTGGACGGGGGGAGGAGACCATCGAGGCCAGCATCTGGGTCGCGGTGATCGATGGCCGCGAATGCTTGCCCGCGAGCTCGAGGAGGTGCCGCTGGACCATCGGCACCCGTTCGATCGGAAGCTCGATGCCGAGGTCCCCGCGCGCGACCATGATCCCGCCGAAGGCGGCTCGGATGATGGCCTCGGCGTTTCGCGCGGCCTGCTGCTTTTCGATCTTGGCGATCAGCGGAATGTCGGCGCCCGCGACCCTGACGCGGCGCTCCACCGGCTGGAGGTCCTCCGCGCGCCTCACGAACGACACCGCGAGCAGGTCCACCTTCTGCTCGACGGCGAAGTCGACCCAGTCGAGATCGGTGCGGCTCGCGGCCGGAAGCGGCACGTCGGTTCCGGGCACGTTCAGCCCCTGATGCGACGCCACGGGCCCACCGACCTCGACCTCGCACACGATCTGATCGGGCTGGGTCTCCACGGCGCGGAGGCGGATCCTGCCGTCGGCGAGATAGATCTCCTCGCCCTCGTGGACCGCCGACGGAAGCCCCTGCCAGGACACCGGCAGGTGGTTCGGCGCCCCCACCTCCTCGCCGGTGGTCAAGGTGACATGTGTGCCGGTTTCCAACTCGACGACGCCGCCCTGGACCTCGTCGAGTCGCAGCTTCGGCCCCGGCAGGTCCCCAAGCACGCCGACCTCGCGCCCGGCGATCGCCGAGGCCTCCCTCGCCATCGCGATGTTCTGGGCGTGCTCGTCGCGCGTGCCGTGGGAGAAGTTCAGTCGCAGGATGTCGGCGCCGGCGCGGATCAGCTCGGTCATCGTTTCGACCGAGCGCGTAGCGGGTCCGATCGTCGCGACGATCTTCGTCCGGCGTCCCCAATGGGACGCGGCCGCCGGATCGGATCTCTGCGAGTCGCTCACGTGCCCGGTTCCGGCTGAGGCTCCGCGGGGTCCGGCGCCTCGAGCATCTGGATGTACGGGAGCCGCCAGGCGAGCGCGGCCAGCACCAGCCCGATGGCCACGTTCAGCAGGCACAGAAACCACTGCCCCGCGGACAGCAGCTCCAGGTCGAAGAACGAGCGCACTGGCCCTGCTGCCAGGATCAGCGCGTAGAGCGCGCCGAGGCCGGCGACCATCGCGAGCATGTAGCTCTGGATGGTGATGTGCTCGCGGCCGGGGCCGCGCTCGAGCAGGAGGATGAAGCAGAGCCCAAGCACGATGAGGGTCGTGGTCGCGGCGGTCCGCCCCTGCTCCAGCGAGCCGCCGAAGATGTCGTCCACCATGAAGTAGCAGAGCAGAGATCCCACGGCGATGCCCGCGCCCGCCGGTACCGCAAACGCCGCCAGCGCCCGCAGCAGGCGTCCGCGGTACAGAGGTCCCTCGCTCGGTGCGAGCGCCAGGACGAAGGAGGGGATCCCGATCGTGAGCATCGCGGCGACGGTGAGCTGACGCGGCAGGAACGGGAAAGCGAATCCGAAGACCGCGGTGATCAGGATCAGGATCCCGGCGTAGATCGTCTTGGTCGCGTAGAGGCGCCCCAGCCGGTGGATGTTCCGCGCGATTCGCCGGCCCTCCACGACCGCGCGCGGGAGCATCGAGAACTGATCGCGCAGCAGCACGATGTCCGCGATCCCCTTGGTGATCTGGCTGCCGGACCCCATCGCAACCGCGAGACGCGCCTGCTTCAGCGCCGGCACGTCGTTGACACCGTCACCGATCATGGCGGTGAAGCGTCCCTGTTCGGCGAGGGCACCGACCAGCGCCTTCTTTTGGTCGGGCGTGATGCGGCAGAAGATCGTGTTCCTGGCGGCCGCATCCGCCAGGCCCGCCCTATCGTCGGGCAGGCTGGGACCCTCCACAACGCCCGCATCGCTCGGCACGCCGACTGCGTGGGCGACGGCCGTCACCGTCTGGCGAGCGTCGCCCGAGATCAGCTTCAGGTCGACGTTCTGGCTGCGCATGAAGTCGATGGTCTCGGCTGCGTCGGAGCGAAGCTGCTCCTCGAGGACCACCAAGGCGCGAGGCTCCACCCGCGGCGGCGGCTGCGTGCCGGGGTCGTTGGGTAGCGGCCCCTGTGCCTCGCCGAACGCCACCACGCGCCGGCCGGCGGCGGTGTGCTGGTCGAGGGTTCGCTTGAGCGCCGGCGGCAACTCCAGGGCGCCCGCCTTGACCAGCACGTCTGGCGCGCCCAGCACGTAGCTCGCGCGACCGTTCGCGCGCCCGTCGAGCGTCAGGCCGCTCCACTTCCACGACGACGAGAACGGCACCTCGGCAACGACCCGCTCGGCCTTGCCGGGATAACGCTCGGCGATAGTCTCGAGCGTCCGGTTTCGCTCGCCGGCCGAATGGGCGAACCGCCCGAGCGCCTCGTGGGCGACCCCCGGCTGCGTGGTGTCGGCGACTTCGACCGACACGAGATCCAGGGTGCCGTCGGTGAGCGTCCCGGTCTTGTCGACGCACACGGTGTCGACCGCGGCGAGCGCCTCGGTTGCCGACATCTGCTGCACCAGCGTGTTCATCCGCGCCAGCCTCACAGCTGCCACGGCCAGCGTGACGCTCATCAGGAGGACCAGGCCCTCGGGGATGAGCGTCACGAGTCCCGCGGTCGCGGTCTGGGCGGCGTCGTGGAGCGGGACGCTGCGGAGCGCGAACGCGAGCAGGAGCAGGAAGGCCAGTGGCACCATGAGGATCGTCGTCGCGCGCAGCACGCTGTTGACCTCGATCTGGAGGGGCGATGGCGGATGGCGGAAGGTCCGAGCCTCGCCGGCGATCTTCGCGGCATGGCTCTGCTCTCGCACCGCATCGAGCTCGTAGTAGCCCGAGCCCGCGATGCAGAACGAGCCCGACAGCAGCCGATCGCCGTCGCGCTTGCGGACCCCGTCGGACTCGCCGGTGAGAACCGACTCGTCCATAGTCAGCCCGCGCGAAGAGACGACGACGCCGTCGGCGACGAGCTGGTCTCCGGGCTCCACCCGAACCACGTCGCCCGGCACCACCTCGTCACCGGTCACCTCGACGATCGCGCCGTCGCGCATGGCTTTTGCCCTGGGCGCGACAAGCAGCGCCAGCTGGTCGAGCGTCTTCTTGGCCTTGAGCTCCTGCCGGATCCCGATCGCCGAGTTGACGATCGCGATGACCCCGAACAGCGCATCCGCGAACAGGCCCAGCGCCAGCATGATCACGAAGAAGACGGCGAGGATCGCGTTGAAGAGCGTGAAGACGTTCCCGGTGACGATGCTCGCCACCGAGCGGCTGCTCGCCTCCTCGGGCAGGCCGAGGCGCTCGAGTCGCTGCGCCGCCTCCGCGCTGGTCAGACCATGCGTATAAGAGGCGGCTTCCACGCCACCATCTATACCGGAGCGAGTTAGCATCGGCGCGGACCTTGTCCGGCGATGCCACCAACGGAGCAGCAGGACACGCTGAGGCGCTGCCCGTCGCATTCCGCAAAGCGACGAAGGTCTACCCCGGCGCGGACCGCCCGGCGGTGAACGAGCTCGATGTCGAGGTCCCGGCCGGCGAGATCTGCGTCTTCGTCGGCCCCTCCGGATGCGGCAAGACCACGGCGATGCGAATGGTCAATCGCATGGTCGAGATCACGGAGGGCGACATCCTCGTCGGGGGTCGCTCGGTGCGCGAGCGCTCGCCCTCCGATCTCCGGCGCGACATCGGTTACGTGATTCAGCAGACCGGCCTGTTCCCGCACCGGACGATCGCCGACAACATCGCGACGGTTCCGAATCTGCTCGGCTGGGACCGGGCTCGGGTCGACGGCCGCGTGAAGGAGCTCATGAACCTGATCTCGCTGGATCCCGGGCTCGCCGACCGCTACCCGTCCCAGCTCTCGGGCGGCCAGCAGCAGCGGGTCGGCGTCGCGCGGGCCCTGGCCGCCGATCCGGGCGTGATGTTGATGGACGAGCCGTTCGGCGCCGTCGATCCCATCAATCGTGAGCGCCTGCAGAACGAGTTCCTGCGCCTCCAGGCGGAGGTCCGCAAGACGATCCTGTTCGTCACCCATGACATCGACGAGGCGATCAAGATGGGCGACCGGGTCGCGATCCTGCGGGAGGGCGGCCATCTGGCCCAGTACGCCACCCCCGCCGAGCTCCTGATGGCCCCCGCCGACGACTTCGTCGAGGACTTCGTGGGCGCCGACCGTGCTCTGAAGCGCCTCGCGCTGCTGCGCGTGTCCGACATCGACCTGTGGGAGGCGCCGCTCGCCTACATCGGTCAGCCAACTGCCGAGGTGCGCGTCAAGCTCGAAGGGGCCGAGGTGCCGCACGCGCTTCTGGTCGATTCCGAGCGGCGACCTCTCGGATGGTTGTCGCAGTCCGACCTTCAGAACGAGATGGTTCCGGCCCGCCCGGACATCTCGCCCGATCCCGTGCTCGACCGCGACGACGTCATGCGCGACGCGCTGTCCGACCTGCTGCAGGCAGAGACCATGTACGCGCCGGTGGTCGACGCCGAGCGCAGGATCGACGGAGTCCTCTCGGTCGAGATCATCTCCGAGTTCCTTGGCTCGAAGGACGCGCTAGCCGAGGAGCACCTCGCGGTGGAGCGGCCGACTGCGCAATGACCACGCTCGCCGCCAAGGGCCTCCTGCTGGCCGACGCGGCCAACAAGTGCCCGCCCGGGCTGCCGGCGGACTTCTGCCACCACCACGCGACCACGGGGTGCGTGGGCGGCAACGGCCTCTTCTGCGCCGGCTGGGCGGCCGACAACTTCGACCGCTACGTGGGCCCGTTCTTCAGACACCTGGAGATCGTGGGGATCTCCGTGGTCGCGGGTTTCGCCATCGCACTCGGGCTCGCGTTGCTCTCGCACCGCCATCGCCGGCTCGTTCCTCCACTCCTGGGAGCGACCGGAGTGCTCTACACGATCCCCAGCATCGCTTTCTTCTTCCTGCTCCTGCCCTTCACCGGCTTTGGCCTGTGGACGGCCGTGATCCCCCTGTCCGCCTACACGCTGCAGATCATCTACCGCAACACCCTCGTCGGGCTCGCGAACGTCCCTCCCGACGCCAAGGACGCGGGCCGCGGCATGGGAATGTCCGAGGGCCAGCTTCTGTGGAGGGTCGAGCTTCCCCTGGCCACGCCGGAGGTGATCGCGGGCCTTCGAATCGCCACCGTCTCAACCGTGGCGATCGCCACGCTCGCGTTTCTGGCCGGCGCGGGCGGCCTCGGGCAACCTCTCTACGAGCAGCCCAGCTTCAAGACGAACATCATCATGGTCGGCCTGCTGACGGTCGCAATGGCCCTCGTCCTGGATCTCATCGTGGTCCTGGCGCAGCGATTCCTCACGCCGTGGCGGCGGGCGAGGCCCGGATGATCCTGCTCGCCACCGTCTTCGACTCGTTCGTCGGCGCCTTCGACTTCATCCTGCACTCCCGCGAGTCGGTGACTCAGACCGGCGTCCACGTCGGCGGACCGGCGTATATCTGGCCCTTCGCCCGAACCCAACTCGAGGTCAGCGCCGTGGCTCTCGGCGGCGCGCTGGCGGTGGGACTGCCGATCGGCCTGATCCTGGGTCACACAGGCAAGGGGGAGTACTTCGCCGTGGGCTTCGGCAACGCCGGGCGTGCGGTGCCCGAGATCGCCGTGGTCTTCCTCTTCGCCGCCATCATCGGCATCGGCCTCGGCAACGTGGCGCTTGCGCTCGGGATCCTTGGCCTGCCGCCGATCCTCACCAATACGTTCGTGGCGATGCGGCAGGTGGACCCGACGGCGGTCGACGCGGCGGAAGGGATGGGCATGCGACCGTGGGAGGTGATCCTGAAGGTGGAGTTGCCCCTCGCGGCGCCCACGATCATGGCGGGTGTTCGCACCGCGGCGATCAACATCTTCGCGACGGCGACCATCGCCTCGATCGTTGGCCTGTCCACCCTCGGGGACTTCATCATCAACACCAGCGTCTACGGCAACGACGGCGTGGTGGCGGGCGCGATCGTGATCGCGCTGCTCGCCGCGCTGATCGAGGTAACGCTGGCCGGCGTGCAACGCCTCCTTACCCCGAAGGGCCTGAAGCTGCAGCGGGCCGCTCGCTCCGCATAGGATTCCCGCAATTGGCCCAGTTGGCCTTACCGTCCAAGCTGGAAAGGAATCGGGAGTGATGAGAGGTCTTCGAATTCGCGCTGCGTTTGTGCTGTCGGTCGCGGTGGTCCTGGCGGTCACGATCGCGGCGTGCGGGGGTGGCGGCAGCAGTACGTCGGCGACCAGCGAGTCGGGCAGCACCGACAACCTGATCACCTCCAACCCGGCGAACGGAAAGGTCAGCCTCACGATCGGGTCGAAGAACTTCACCGAGGAGTACATCCTCGGTGAGATCTACGCCCAGGGCCTCGAGGCGGCCGGCTACAAGGTCGACACGAAGCTGAATCTGGGATCGGAGACGATCGCGAAGAAGGCGATCGAGGACGGCCAGATCAGCGGCTACCCGGAGTACACCTCCACGGCTCTGGGGTCGTTCTTCAACGTGCCGGCCGATCAGATCCCCGCAAACGCGCAGGAGGCGTACTCCCAGGCCAAGGCCCAGCTCGCGAAGGAGGGTCTGGTCGCCTATCCGCCGACGCCGTTCGCCGACTCGAACGCGGTGGGCACTCTCGCCTCGACGGCGGAGAAGGACAACCTGACGGACATCTCGGATCTCAAGGGCGTGTCACAGGACATGGTGCTTGCCGGGTCGCCGGAGTGCCGCGAGCGGATCGACTGCCTGGTGGGCCTGGAGAAGAACTACGGCCTGCAGTTCAAGAAGTTCACGCCTGTCGACATCGGCCTGCGGTACACCGTGCTCGACAAGGGCGACGCCGACCTCTCGATCGTGTTCACGAGCGATGCTCAGCTCGCGAACTCCGACAAGTACACGATCCTCACGGACGACAAGGAATTGATCCCGTCCGGGAACGTGATCTTCATCGCCTCGAAGAAGGTGGCCGACGACGCCGGGCCCGACTTCGCCGACACGATCGAGAAGGTTCAGGGCAACCTGACGCTCCCGGTGATCCAGGAGCTGAACGCCCGGGTCGACATCGACAAGCAGAAGCCGGCCGATGTCGCCCAGCAGTATCTGCAGGACAGCGGCTACATCAAGTAGCGAGTCACTTGGCTCGGAAGGCGCCGGGGCCGGAGGGTCCCGGCGCCGGCCGACGTCTGAGTGCCTGCGTATAGGGTCCCCCCGATGAAGCTGGGTCTGAACCTCGGCTACTGGGGCATCGGTCCTCGCGGCGACGAGGCACTGGAAATCGTCCGAGCCGCCGAGGCCGCCGGCTTCGACTCGGTGTGGGCCGCCGAGTCCTACGGGTCCGACGTGGTGAGCGTGCTGGCGTGGCTGGCTCCGCAGACGGAGACGATTCAGCTAGGCGCGGCGATCATGCAGGTGCCGGCCCGGGCACCGGCGGCCGCGGCGATGGCGGGCTGCACCATCGACGCCCTCTCGGGCGGTCGCTTCATCTTCGGCTTCGGGCCGTCTGGGCCGCAGGTGTCGGAGGGCTGGTACGGCGTGCCGTATCCGAAGCCATGGGGACGCACCCGCGAGTACGTGGAGATCGTCCGCAAGGTGGTGGCGCGGGAGGAGCGGCTGGAGTACGACGGCGCGCACTTCAAGCTCCCGTTGGAGGGCGGCGAGGGAAAGGCACTCAAGCTCAACTTCCACCCGGTCCGGAACTCGATTCCGATCTTTCTCGGCGCGATCGGCCGCAAGTCCGTGGAGATCACGGCGGAGATCGCCGACGGCTGGATTCCCATCTTCTCCTCGCCGGATGCGTTCCGCGCGACATGGGACGAGCACGTCGAGGCGGGCCTCGAGAAGGGCGGACGCTCGCGCTCGGACCTGGAGATCTCACCGACGGTGCAGGTCGCGATCGACGGCGACCTCGATGCGGCGCGCGGCGTGGTCAAGGCCGGGCTACTTCTCTACCTCGGTGGCATGGGCAGCCGTAAGACGAACTTCTACGTCGACCTCACCCACCGCTTCGGCTTCGGCCAGGTGGCCGACGAGGTGCAGTCGCTCTATCTCGACGGCAAGCGCGAGGAGGCGTACGCCGCGATCCCGGACGAGCTGGCCGACGCGACCGCGCTCATCGGGACGGAGGACGAGGTGACCGGGCGCCTGAAGCGCTACGAGGACGCCGGCGTCGACCGCCTGATCATCTCGCCCATCAGCCCCGTGCCGGACCAGCGGCTGCACACGGTGAAGCGCCTGGCCGAGCTGGCGGGCATCGCCACGCCGGCCTAGCCCGTTCCAAGGCCCGTGTGAAGGGTTCCTTAAGCATCTGGGAAGCCGCGCGACCGTGCGCGATCGACCGCCGCCTCCCATTGCCCGCGGGGAAGGACGCGCTTCAGATCGATGAGGGTGCGCGCCGGGGTGGTGACCGGGATGCCATCGCGGCGAACCGTGTCGCGATCGCCAAGCGTTCGCGAACGATGGACCGCTATTCCGCGACTAGGGGAGGGGTTCCTGGCGATCGGCACGGTGATGTGGATCGGCCCGGTGTAACGGGTGAGCAACTCCCGGAAGGCGCCAGCGCTCTGGTGACCGAGGACTGCCCCTGCCCCACACGCCTTGACCGCTGCGAGCCAGCGACCCTCCCGGCTCAAGGCAGCGTGACCCACCGCGGGCGCTCCGTGAAGCCTTTCTTCCAATAGCGAAAGAAAGCCTTCACGCCGCCGACTTCGCCCCCTCGCTGCCCAATTCGACGCCCCTGGTCCGTCGTTGAATAGTCTGCCCCGGCTCAGATGAGGGTTGGTGTCTCGAAATGAGGGTTGGTGTCCCCAAGGAGTCCCGGGAGGGGGAGCGCCGCGTGGCGCTGATTCCGGATTCGGTTGGTTCGCTCCCGGATGAGAACCTCGACGTCGTCGTGGAGTCGGGGGCCGGTGAGGCCTCCGGGCACCCCGATTCCCGGTACTCCGACGTCGGAGCGACCGTTGGATCGGATGACGATGCGTGGGCGGCCGACCTCGTTGCCAAGGTCGCCCTACCCAGCCTCGAGGAGATCGCCCGCCTGCACTCAGGCCAGGTGCTGATCGGCCACCTCGCGCCGCTCACCTCCGGTGAGACCACCAAGGCGCTCGCCGATGCGGGCGTGACCAGCTTCGCGATGGAGGCGATCCCGCGTATCACCCGCGCGCAGGCGATGGATGCGCTCTCCTCGCAGGCCAACGTCGCCGGTTACGCGGCGACGCTCCTTGCCGCGACCGAGGTCGGCCGCTTCTTCCCGATGATGACGACGGCGGCCGGTACCGTGGCGCCCGCCCGGGTGATGGTCCTGGGCGCGGGCGTCGCTGGCCTTCAGGCCATCGCCACCGCGAAGCGACTCGGGGCGGTGGTCACCGGTTTCGACATCCGGCGCGCGGCGTGGGAGCAGATCGCCAGCCTTGGCGGCCGGCCGCTCGAGCTGGACTTCATCCCCGACGCGGAGGCCGAGGGCGGGTACGCGCGACCGCTCACCGACGAGGAGAACGAGAAGGTGCGTGAGGCGCTCGCCGACGCGGCCGCCAAGCAGGACGTGATCATCACCACCGCCCAGGTGCCGGGCCGTCGCGCTCCCATCCTGATCACCGCGGACGCCGTGCGGAACATGCAGCCCGGATCCGTGATCGTGGACCTCGCGGGAGACTCGGGAGGCAACTGCGAGCTGACGCAGGCGGGTCAGACGGTCGTCGAGAAGGGCGTCAGGATCATCGCGCCGGTCAACCTCCCCAGCGACATGGCCGCGCACGCCTCGCAGCTGTACGCGAAGAACGTCGAGAACCTCCTGAAGCTCCTGGTGAACGACGAGGGCCGGCTCAACCTGGACTTCGACGACGAGATCGTCGCGGGCGCCTGCCTGACCCACGAGGGCGAGATTCGCAACGAGCGCGCTCGCGAGGCAGCGGGGGTGGGCGCCTGATGCCGCTGATCACCGAGATCACGATCTTCGTCCTCGCCGCCTTCGTCGGGTTCGAGGTCATCTCCAAGGTCCCGACGACGCTGCACACCCCGCTGATGTCCCAGACGAACGCGATTCACGGGATCGTGCTCCTGGGCGGGCTGATCGTCGTGGGGCTGTCGGACTTCTGGCTCGACAACCTGATCGGCACGATCGCGATCTTCTTCGGGACGATCAACATCGTCGGCGGTTTCATGGTCACCGACCGGATGCTCGGGATGTTCGTCCGCAAGCCGAAGAAGGAAGAGCCGCCTGAGAAGGCGGACGGCGACTCCGGCGGCTCCGAGGAGAAGTGACGATGCCCCTGCTCGCCGCGCTCGACCCGCAATCGAGCCTCGTCCAGGTTCTCTACATCGTCTCGTTCTCGATGTTCATCCTCGGGATCCGGCGGGGGACCCATCCCACGACGGCAAAGCAGGGGAATCTCATCGCCGCGGGGGGCATGGCGATCGCCATCGGCACCACTCTCGCACTCGAGGGAATCGGCAACTGGGGCCTGATCGCGATCGGGATCGTCGGCGGCTCGGTGGTGGGCATCGTGGCGTCGAAGCGCGTGCAGATGACGGCGATGCCGCAGATGGTCGCCCTCTACAACGGCGTCGGCGGAGGCGCCGTGGCGCTGATCGCCTGGGCGGAGTTCCGCCACGACCTGGCGCTTGGCGGCGACATCCCGCTCGACGCGTTCGTCCCGATCCTGTTCTCGATGGTGATCGGGTCGGTGTCGTTCTGGGGCTCCAACATCGCGTTCGGCAAGCTGCAGGGGCTGATCGGAGGGCAGCCGATGAAGGTCCCGGGCCAGCAGTTCATCAACCTGCTGCTCCTCGCCGGAATCATCGCCGCCTGCATCGTGCTCGGCCTCGATCACGACTCGGGGCCGTCGCAGGGACTTTTCATCGCGGTTCTGATCGCCGCGGCGATCCTCGGCAACCTGTTCGTCCTGCCGATCGGCGGCGCCGACATGCCGGTGGTGATCTCGCTGCTGAACGCGTTCACCGGCCTCTCCGCGGCGGCGGCGGGGATCGCGCTCGACAACACAGTCCTGATCGTCGCCGGGACGCTCGTCGGCTCCTCGGGAACGATTCTGACCCTCGCGATGGCGACCGCCATGAACCGCTCGGTCCCGAACATCCTGTTCGCGGGATTCGGGGCGCTGCCAACCGGCGGCGCGGCGACCGAGGAGCGGCCGGTGACCTCGATCGGCGCTCAGGACGCCGCGATCAAGCTCGCCTACGCGGATTCGGTGGTGATCGTGCCGGGCTACGGCATGGCGGTGGCGCAGGCCCAGCACGCCGTCAAGGAGATGGCGAGCGAGTTGCAGAAGCGCGGGGTGGAGGTCTCCTACGCGATCCACCCGGTGGCCGGGCGCATGCCGGGGCACATGAACGTGCTCCTGGCGGAGGCCGACGTGCCGTACGAGCAGCTCAAGGAGATGGACGAGATCAACCCGGAGATGCCCCGCACGGACGTCGCCGTGGTGATCGGCGCCAATGACGTGACCAACCCGGCGGCCAAGGACGATCCCGACTCGCCCATCGCGGGAATGCCAATCATCGAGGTGGACGAGGCCCAGCAGGTGATTGTCATCAAGCGCTCGCTGAGCCCGGGCTTCGCCGGCATCGACAACGACCTCTTCTACCACCCGAAGACGTCGATGCTGTTCTCGGACGCGAAGCAGGCGGCGGCAGACATCGCCGCCGAGGTCGAGAACCTCTAGCGCCTACGGCTTCTCAGTCCGCTCGCGGCGGTGGCGCCGGACGATCGGGGCCACGTAGCCGATCGCCACGCCCACGAGCGTGGTGATGAGCAGCGCGAAGATCAGCGGCGCCGAAGCGTCCCAGAAGAGGAACTTGACACGCACGCTCTGCGAGTTCTGGGCGATGAAGATGATGACCAACACCACCACGATGCCCAGCCCCCACGCGCGCCAGTTGGCTTCCTTCCGCCCGGTCTGAAGGTCTCGTCCGTCGGCCACGGGCCGACTCTACCTTTCCGCTCAGGAGACCGCCCGGATCGCATTCAGGACGTCCTCGAAGTCCGGTGCCGTCAGGACCTGGCGTCCGCCCGGCCCCTCCACGACCACCGACGGCGTGCCTCCCAAGTCGAGGCCCTGGGCCTCACTCGCCGTCTGGGCCAGCTCGGCGTCCCAGCGATCCGATTCTCGATCTCGGTTCCACTGCGGGATGTTCTTGACTCCCGCCCCTCGCGCGATCGCGGTCAAGAACGCGGGGGTCACGTAACCCGACTCCTCGGCGCCCTGATTGCGGAAGAAGAGCTCGACGTAGTTCCAGTAGCGACCCTGCTCGGACGCCGCCAGCGCCGCCCTCGCAGCGGCGGTCGACTGCTCATGCGGAGCGTCCCCGATCACCGTCCACTGGCGCAGGTCGTAGTTCGCGACGTCCTTTCGAACCAGCTGGGAGATCAGGTCGGGCGCGACCTCGACCGAGAGGTCGCGGCAGATCGGGCACTGCAGGTCGGCGTACTCGATCACCCTCACATTGGCATGAGGATCCCCGAGGACGGTCCCGTGCTGCGGGAGCCCCTTGAGCTGGTCGCGCACGAGCCCGACGTCCTCGAGGTCGGTGTCGCCCCCCGAATCGCCAGCCGCCTGGCTGAGGACGATCAGAACGGCGACGGCGCACAGCGCGAGAAAGCCGACGCCCCATGCAATCTGGCCGAGCCGGTGGCGGTCCACTGCTGCGGACCGTAGCGGGCAGCGATTTGGCACGAAGAGATCGCACATTCGCCCCGATCCGCAGACCACGCGTGCGCCGGCCGTTCCTACGGTCGCCCCGTGACCACGAAGGGCTCAGGGAGCGCTGCCCGAGAGGCCGGGCAGAGCACGGTCGAGTGGATCGGACTGCTCGTGGTCATCACCGTGCTGATCCTCGGCGTAACCGCCGGGGTCCGGTCGTGGCTGCCCGGCGTGAGGCTCGCGGAGTCCATCGCCCTGCGGATCCTGTGCGCCGCCGGAATGTCGTCGACGTGCTCGATGAACGGTGACCTCGAGGCCGCATACGGACCTGACCTGGCGGCCGAGGTGGAGAAAAACGCGCCCGAGATCGTCTACGAGGATGGGATGCACGCTCTCCCGGTCGATTTTCGAAGCTGCCGCGACCAGCGCTGCAGCGGCGGGCGGGAGTCGGGCCCGGTCTGGAAGTCGGACACCGGCGAGCCGGCCGTCGCCTTCGTCCACGCCGTCGACTGCCGCACCGAGCTGGCGCGCACCCAGAGCGCCGGGCATGGCTACGACTGCAGCGGTGAGCGGGCGGGCAACCTCTACGTGCAGTACTGGACCTATTACGCCGACTCCTCGTGGTGGGGAGGCGCCGACAGACACGACGACGACTGGGAGGGCATGCAGGTACGGGTCTCGCCGGACGGGACCGACAGCCGCGCGACCTCCCACTACGGCTACAACTACGGCGCCGGCGTCATGAGCTGGCCGTCGGACGCGGGAATCACCCACCGCTCGGCGTGGGGCGATGCGACGGGCAGGCTTTACGTGTCCGGCGGCACCCACGCCGGCCACGTCTACGAGCATCGGCGGTTTTCGATACGGCGGCTCGGCAAGGCCGGCGCCGCACTCGGCGCCGACGGCTACGCGCTCGCCGCCGATCGACGGCCGCTCGTGAGGCCCCCGCGCCACCTCAGCGTCCCCCCGCCGAAGACCCGCTGGACGCCGCCTTCCCATCTCGTGCTGATCCCTATCGAAACCCTCGATTCCGACGCCCTGGCGACCCGCTTTGCCATCACGCCACCCTGGGAGAAGGAGGTCTACAGCGACCCGGAGAGCCAGGGCACGTGAGTGCGCCGGGTTTGCTCGGGCCGTCTGAGGGAAACGGGGCGGGCATGAGCGAGGAGACACCACGGGAAGTGGGCGACGTCCCACCCGCGCGCCAAACCGAGGACAAGCCGGCGGGCGCCGATCCCGACACCGGCGACACAAATCCCGAGCGCCAGGGCCCGGGCCCGGACACGGGTCCCACCGATGCCCCCGAGCCCGATGGCGAACAGGGGCAGTCGGGCCCGCCGCCGGAGTCGATTCCGGGCGACGGAGGTCAGGTCCCAAACCCGCGGCAGTGAGGCCCGGCAACAGGACAGAGATCCCGACGGTCTCGGAGGCCGTGACCAAGGCCGCGGCGATCTGCGATCCCGAGGGAGGGGATGCGGCCGTCCGCGGGCTGATCGACAGCTTCGAGGACGACGACCGGCCCGTCACGGCCGTCGAGGACCTATCCGGGGATCTGACGAGCACCGAGCGCGGCATCGACCCCGAGCAGGACACGCCGGCCGCTCAGATGACCGTCGCCGCGGCGGTTTGGCTCTCGACGAATCCAGAGCAGGAGCACGACGGCAAGCACGTGCTGCGGGAAGCCTCCCGTCTTTACTTCCACGGCGAGCCGCCCGGCGACGTCGCCGATTGGCTCTCCGAGCGCGGGATCGCCTGATTGCGGTCGGCTCTAGTTGACCTCCCGCAACTCGCCCGTCTTCACCTCGAAGACGAACCCCCTGATGCTGTTCTTCTTCGGGATGAAGGGGCTCTCCCGTAGCCGGGCGATCGAGTCGCGAACGCTCTGCTCGAGGTCCGAGAAGGCATGAGCGGACCACTCCGGGCGCTCTCCGGTCTCAGCTTCAATGCGGTCGGCGTACTCCTCGTCGGTGATGCCGAGCATTCCGCACTCGGTGTGATGCAGGAGGATGATCTCCTCGGTCCCCAGCAGGTTCTGCGATAGGGAGAGCGACCGGATCGCGTCGTCGGTCACGACCCCGCCGGCGTTCCGCAGGATGTGCGCCTCGCCCTCGTTCAGTCCGAGGATCCGCGACGGGATGAGGCGGGTGTCCATGCACGCCAGGACCGCCACGCGCTTGGAGGGCACCATCGAGAGGTCTTGCTTGTCGAAGCGTTCGGCGTAGGCCTGCGCGATCTCTAGCAACCGATCCGTCTCGCTCATCGCAGCTGGCTCCCTCCAGTCGCCAGATGGCGCATCGCTCGCCATCGCTCGCCATCCATGTCTCGCTGCGTCATCGCGGCGGCATCCTAAGGGCGCCGTCCAGGCGGATGGTCTCGCCGTTCAGCATCGGGTTCTCGACGATGTGGCGGGCGAGCGCCGCGAACTCCTCCGGAAGGCCGAGCCGGCTGGGGAAGGGGATCTGCGAACCCAGCTGGTCACGCGCCTCCTCGGGCAGCGCGGCGAGGAGCGGGGTGTCGAAGGTTCCCGGCGCGATCGTCATCACCCGTACGCCGCGGCTTGCCAGATCGCGCGCGGCCGGCAGCGTCAGTCCGACGATGCCGCCCTTGGAGGCGGAATAGGCGACCTGTCCGATCTGCCCGTCGAACGCCGCGATCGACGCGGTGTTCACACAGACACCGCGCTCGCCGCCATCGTCGGGTTCGTTGTCGACCATCGAGGCGGCGGCCAGGCGCAGCACGTTGAAAGTGCCGATCAGGTTCACCTTGATCACGTTGTGGAAGATCTCCAGGTCGTGCGGTCCCTGCTTGCCGGCCGTCCGCTGGGCCCAACCGATTCCTGCGCAGCACACGGAGATGCGAAGGCCGCCCTCGGCCTGCGCCGCTGCGTCCACCGCGGCTTGGACCGGCTCCGGCTCCATGACGTTTGCCTCGACGAAGCTCGCCCGCTCGCCGAGCTCCTGCACGAGCGCCTCGCCCTTCTCGCGATTGAGATCGCAGACGACCACGGAGGCCCCGGCGGCATGCAGTGCGCGGGAGGTCGCCGCCCCCAATCCGGACGCCCCGCCCGCCACCAGCGCGCTCGTACCGTCGATTCGCACGGCGCCGCAGGATATGACCTGGCGCGTGACAGGCGAGGCGCGGTGACCCTGTAGCCTCATCGCATCTCGGCGCCGGTTCAGCTCAGCACCAGGGACGAGATCGCGCAGCGGTTGGAGGAGGCACGTCGCCGCACGCTCCAGTTGGTCGAGCCGCTGGACGACGACGAGCTCAACCGCGTGTACTCACCCATCCTGAGCCCACTCGCCTGGGACCTCGGGCACATCGCGAACTTCGAGGAGCTCTGGCTCGTGCAGACGATCGGCGGCCGCGAGCCGATGCACGGCGAGCTTGGCCGCTTTTACGACGCGATCGAGAACCCGCGCTCGACCCGAGGCGAGCTGCCGATCCTGCGCGGGGACGACCTCCGTTCCTACCTCGAAGACGTGCGGGTCCGGACGCTCGAGGTTCTGGAGCGGGTCGATCTCGAATCCGGCGAAGACCCGCTGCTTGCCGGTGGCTTCCTGTACGAGCTCCTCTTGGCCCACGAGTACCAGCACACGGAGACCATGCTCCAGCTGATCCAGATGATCGACGGATATGAGCCGGTCGAGTGGGTGCCGCCGCCGGAGCCGACCGCGGATGCGTCCGGGCCGGAGATGGCTCTCGTCGAGGGCGGGGAGGTGGAGATCGGTGCCGGCGCTGCGGGCTTCGCGTACGACAACGAGCGCCCGCGCCACACGGTTCGGCTCGACCCGTTCTTGATCGACCGGACGCCCGTAACGAACGGGTCATACGCGGAGTTCATCCGCGACACCGGCACCGAGCCGCCGATGTACTGGGAGCCGGATGGCGACGGCGGGTGGGTCAGGGCGGCGATGGGGCGTCGGGACCCGGTCGATCCCGCCGAGCCGGTGCTCCACGTCTCGTGGCACGAGGCCGACGCGTTCGCTCGCTGGGCCGAAAAGCGGCTCCCCACGGAGTTCGAATGGGAGGCGGCGGCGCGCGGCGCCGACCGGGACCGTGCGAACCTCGACCAGCTCTCGTTCGGCTGCGCGCGCATAGGGGCTTATGCCGATGCTCCGTCGGACTGCGGCGCGATCCACATGCTGGGCGACGTGTGGGAGTGGACCTCGTCGGATTTCGTGGCGTATCCCGGCTTCGAGGCATTCCCCTACCCCGAGTACTCCAAGGTCTTCTTCGGCGACACGTACAAGGTGCTTCGCGGCGGCGCGTGGGCGACGCGCCGCGACGTGATCCGGACCACGTTCCGGAACTGGGACCTGCCACATCGCCGTCAGATCTTCGCCGGCGTACGGTGCGCGAGGGACGCCGAGGAATCACATTCGAACGAGTCCGCACGTTGAGACGTATGTACTGCCGAGGAGTCGAATAGACGAGTGTCGGGCGCGCCGCCCCAGCAGATCACCATCGACGTTCACCTGCCGCCGGGAGGTCCGCTGTCCGGAATGGCGGCGGACGTCCGCGCCGGACTGACGAAGCCGTTCAAGGAGCTCTCGCCGCGCTACTTCTACGACGAGCGCGGCTCCGAGCTCTTCGAGCGGATCACCGAGCTGCCCGAGTACTACCCGACGCGCTGCGAGCGCAAGATCCTCGAGCTCCACGCCGCGGAGATCTGCGCCGCGGCGGGCGGGCCGGCGACTCTCATCGAGCTCGGCTCCGGGTCGGCCACCAAGACGCGCGTGCTGCTCGACGCGATGAGCGATGCCGGATGCCTCGAGGCCTACGCGCCGGTCGACATCTCCGAGCAGATCACCCGTGCGACGGCAGAGGCGATCGCCGCGGAATACGGCATCACCGTCCACGGCCTCGTCTGCGACTTCGAGCGCGACCTGGAGCGGATCCCACTGGAGGGCCCGCGGGTCATCGCGCTTCTCGGCGGGACGATCGGGAACTTCGAGCCGGCTCAGCGGGCCAGCTTCCTCGCCCGCGTGGCGAACCTCCTCGGCGACGAGGACCACTTCCTGCTCGGCACGGACCTGGTCAAGGACCGCGCCGCGCTCGAGGCCGCCTACAACGACTCGGCTGGGGTCACCTCGCAGTTCAACAAGAACGTACTCGCGGTGCTGAACGATCGCCTGGGGTGCGACTTCGACCTCGAGGCGTTCGAGCACGTCGCGTTCTGGGACGACGAGAACCTGTGGATGGACATCCGCCTGCGCTCGCTCGCGCGGCAGGTCGTCGACGTCGGCGCGCTCGACATGCAGGTTGCGTTCGACCGCGGCGAGGAGATGCGCACCGAGATCTCTACGAAGTTCGCCCGCGAGGGCCTCGCCGGCATCTACGCGGAATCCAGGCTGGAGATGGTCGCCTGGTGGACGGATCCGGACGGGCTCTACGGCCTGTCGCTGGCGCGTCGCGCGTAACTACCGTGGCGCGAGGGCGTCGATCAGCTCGCCCATCCGATCGGGCGTCGTGATCGGCGTCAGGATCGGCAGCGTGATGCCGCCGTCGACATACGCATCGAGACGCGCGCGCATTTCCTCCGGCGAGCCGAAGATGAACGTGTCCTCGATGAGATCCCAGGGCGCCGCCGCGATGGCCGCCTCGCGGTCCTTTGCGCCCCACGCGGCGACCATCTCGTCGATGCGCTCGCCGTAGCCGAGCCAGCGGAAGAACGCCTCGTACACCGGGACGGTGATGTAGGAGGCGAACATGAATCGCGCAAGGGGTTCGGTCTGCTCGCGCTCGCCGGGGATGCAGAAGAACCGGCACAGGAGCTCGAACCCGTCGGGCGCGCCGTCGAGCTGCTCGGCGACCTTCGGCAGGCCGGCCAGCGGCAGGAAGTTGGTGAACGCCCCGGCGGCGCGCTCGACCGCCAGGCGCAGCATCTTTCCGCGCAGCGCCGCGAGGATGATCGCCGGCGGCTCAGGCGGCGGCTGCTCGAGCTTGAACCCGGTCGTCGTGCGCTCGCCCGCGAACGCGGCGTCCAGGAACTCCACGGTCTCCGCCATCCGCGTCAGCGGCTTATCGAACGTCATCCGGTTCCAGCCCTCGACGATCCGGTCCGATGACGCACCGATGCCGAGGGCGAAACGACCACCGGACAGGTCGGCAATCGCCGCCGACTGCTGCGCCAGCAGGGCGGGACCGCGGGTGAAGACTCCGACCACTCCAGTCCCCAACCGCGCCTGCTCCGTCCATGTCGCGGCCGCCGCCAGCGGCGTGAACCCGTCGGGTCCGTTCGTCTCACCGCTCCATACGTCCGTGTACCCGTCCGCCTCGGCGCGCCGAACGAGGTCGGCGTGGTCCCGCAACGGCAGGTTCGGTAGCGGAAGCGTCAGGCCCCAGCGGCTCACGGGCCCGACCCTATCTATGGGAGCCGTCGCGCGGCTCGCGAAGCTGGGTTAAAGTCGAACACCAATGAACGGCACATGCCTCTGCCGGCGCCGTACCGCACCGGCTTAACGCACATGGACTTCTCGCGGCTCGACCGCAACCGGGTCATAGTGGGGGGCGCGGCGTCGATCCTGCTGATCATCAGCCTGTTCCTGCTGCCGTGGTACTCGCTGGAGCACATCCAGGCTCGCGAGAAGGGCCAGGACTTCGTGTGTGGCGCCGGCAATTACAGCTGCACGGGCTGGGAGACCTTCCCCATCATGCGTTGGTTCCTCCTGGCGGGTGCTCTCGCTCCTTTGATCCTGGCCTGGATAATCGTGCGGGGCCACAAGCTTTCGTGGCCACCGGGGGAGATGACGATGGTTGCGGGCTTCACGATGATGGTCCTGATCGGCTACAACGGGATCATCGACCGGCCTGGCAGCGGAGGGTCCGAGATCGGGGTCGGACTCGACTACGGCTACTGGATCGCGCTCATCTCCGCGATCGCGATCGCGGCAACGGGATTTCTGCGCTCGCAGGCAGGCCAGCGGCGGCAGCGAAAAGCCCCGGGCACAGTCTGACCTAGGCTTCCGTTCGTGGAGGCAGATCAGCCAAGCGTCATCTCGCATGACGTGCGGGAGTCGACCCGGCCCGATCGCAACCTCGCGCTCGAGCTCGTCCGCGTCACCGAGGCCGCGGCGCTGGCCGCCGCTCGCTGGGTTGGCCGCGGCGACAAGGAGGAGGCCGACCAGGCCGCGGTCGACGCGATGCGGCTGCTGCTCGACACGGTGCCGATGGACGGCACCGTCGTCATCGGCGAGGGCGAGAAGGACGAGGCGCCCATGCTCTACAACGGCGAGCAAATCGGCGACGGGAGCCCGCCCGAGGTGGACATCGCGGTGGACCCCCTCGAGGGCACGACTCTCACCGCCCGCGGAATGCCGTCAGCCCTCGCGGTGATCGCGCTGGCCGAGCGGGGCACGATGTTCGATCCCGGCCCCTGCGTGTATATGGAGAAGCTCGCGGGGGGGCCGGACATCGCGGACGTCCTCTCGCTGAACGAGCCGCTTCCCGACGTCATCCGCAAGGTCGCCGAGCGCAAGGGTGTCGAGCCGAGCGACGTCAGGGTGATCATGCTCGATCGCCCGCGCCACGAGGAGCAGGTCGCGGCGATCCGGGAGGTGGGCGCTCGGATCCGGTTCATCACCGACGGGGACGTATCGGCAGCCCTGTTCGCGGTCTCTCGGGGCACTGGCGTGGACCTCCTGTGGGGGATCGGCGGCACGCCTGAAGGGGTCCTCTCGGCGGCCGCGATCAAGTGCCTCGGTGGCGAGATCCTCGGCCGCCTTTGGCCTCGCGACGAAGAGGAGCGCCAGGCGGCGGTGGACGCGGGCTACGACCTCGACGAGATCCTCGACGCGGGCCGCCTGGTGGCGGGAAACGACGTCTTCTTCGCGGCCACCGGAGTGACCGACGGCGACCTCCTGCAGGGGGTGCGATATCTCGACGACGGCCACGCGACCACCGAGTCGCTCGTCATGCGCTCGCGCTCCGGCACCGTCCGGACGGTCCAGGCCCGCCACGACCGTCCGAAGCTGCGCGAGATCACCGGCGGCCGCTACGGCTAGTTCGCTACTCCCGAGGCTGCGTGGGCATCGTGCCGGTGTCGAAGAGCTCGTAGCGAAGCGAGTTGATGACCGCGCCGGCCAAGAGGGAGAGGCTCACCAGGTAGAACCAGACAAGCGCGATGAGGACGAAGCCGATCGTGCCACCGACCTCCCCGATGCTCGAGACGTTCGCGAGATAGAAGGGATAGACCGCATTTGCGATGCCCGTGGTGAGCGTCACGAACAGAGCGCCCGGCCAGATGCCGCGCCATGGGATGTGTCCCTTCGGGACGAAGTAGTAGATGACGCAGCAGACCGCGAAGACCGCGATGAGCGCGGCGACGAGTAGGAGGGCATTGGCCAGCCCGCTGATGTCGGAGAGCCCGAACGGGAGGTTGTCCGCACTCGTCACCAGGAAGGCCTCGAGTGTCGGCACGACGACGCTCGCAGCGAGGAAGAGCGTCAGGCCGAGCAGCATCACAAGGGCAAAGCGCTTCTGCGCCAGCCAGCTGCGGCACGGCACGTGGTAGATGCGGCAGAAGGCGGTGTCCATGGCGCCCCAGAAGGAGGTCCCGATCCACAGAGCACCGACGGCGGCCGCCACACCGAGAGTCGTCGAGCTGTCGCGGATGCGGCTGAGGGCATTGTCGAGGGTGTTCGTCTCGACTGCCGGGAACAGCCGCTGGAGGTCGTTCAGGACGCTCGCCTCGACGCTCTCGCTCTGAAGGATCCGTCCGAATATGAACAGGACAAGCAGCGCGAACGGAAACAGGAACAGGACGAGGTTGTACGCGACCATCCCGGCGAGGCCGGTGATGTTCTCGTCGTAGGCGCGGTGCCAGAACGCGCGAAGGAAGCGCGTCGATCGCCGCGGACTCTGCCGTTCCTCTGAGGTCTTGGGGCGGCGAAGCCCCAGCGCCGTCAACGTCGCTCCCGCACCGCCTCCAGGGCGCGGCTGAAGAGGCGAACGCCAAGGGTGGCCGCCTCGGCCGCGACGGTCACGCCCGCCCAGGCCACGTCCTCGATGCCCCTGCCCTGCGAGGTGGGCTCGGGGGGTGCGTCGCGGGACGCCGGCCGGGGCGGCTCGGTAGCGGAGGTCCGCTGCGGCGGCGGAGGGGGAGGGGGCGGCGGAGTCGGCCTGGCCTTGGCGGCCTTGACCTGCTTGTCGCCCGATCGCCGGGGGCTGCGCACGCCGGGACGCTCGCTCGGCAGGTTGCCGAATACGCCGCGATCGGAGGCGGGGCTTTCGGGGCTGTCAGGGGTATCGGACTCGGGAGTCACCGCCATATATTCCACCCTTCTCGACGGACGCGTGCGCCACCCATGATCAGCCGGAACTCCGAGCGGGGTGACGTGTTGTAGGTGGCGGGGATGGCGATCCCTTGGCGGGCGCCCGGGCAGGAATCGGGGCACTGCCCCGGATTCCCGCAGCAAATGGCGAAAAACCGAGGAGTTCAAAAGAGCTAGCGGATATCATGCGGCCCATCGTTTGAGTGTCCCTATGCTGGGATGGACCCCGGCGACGGGAGCGCACCACTCCCATCGACCAGCATTCTTGTCGCAAGATCGGGCTTTGGGGCTCCCAGCCAGGCAAAACCAGACTGGGGAATTCGGGGCGAGCGCCCGATAAAAGAACTAGGCACGAGACCAACCCAATCCACGAGACAAGGCGAAGGACGAGAGCGAGCGAATGCTAGTTGCGGAGATTCAAGAGCTTGACGAAGTAAAGACCCTCGTGGTCAAGGGTCAGCAGGTCGGCGTCATCTCCTACGGCGAGGTCGCGACAGCGGTCTCCGAGG
>JBJMKM010000107.1:0-9379 GCA_045805825.1 Solirubrobacterales bacterium | reverse complement strand
CCGCGGCCCGGATTTCGATCAGGGCCTCGTCGTTCGCAAGGGGACGCGGATCTGGGAGGTCGATCCGTCCGACAGCACCGCCGAATTCGCTGATCCCGGCGGCTCGCATCAAAGAGGCGCTGTCTGAGCGTGGGCCGGCTCGGCGATGAAGGGCCGGCGGATGAAGTCTACGAGACCCTCCGACATCGCCTTCCCAGTATCTCAGGTCGGATACTGCTGCTTTCCATGGAGGGTGTTGCACAGAGCCCTCGGGAAGACGACGCCGTTCAGGAGACCTGGATCCGGCTGCGCCGCTCCGACCAGGAGATCGAGAACCTCGGCGGGTGGCTGACGACCGTTGTCGCACGAGTCTCGCTGAACATGCTGCGCTCGCGGCGCCGCGGAACCAGCGGTATGCGCATGCCGGAGCACTGGGCCGGCTTGCCGTTGCATTATTTGTTTGCGCCGATCCTCCTTGAGCGGCGTCAGATAGCCAGAACACACCACTGCCACCAGCGCGCTACCCCTTTGCCCGACAGGAGGCGCCAGCCCGGGTGGTGCCGTCGCTGCTGCTGAAGATCGACCTCACCATCAGGCGCGACGAACCACCACGCGGCTCGTGCTCCCCTCCAAGCATGGCCTGAGTAGCCCTCCCGTACGGACCTTTTATGCGACAGCCTCACGCGAAAGCAGAAGCGACGTCAGGCCAATCTGGCGCGCTGCTCTTGCCCTCGCTGCGGTCTGATGTAGGGTGACCCACGAGTCGCGTAGTCTCCTACGCGGCCAGTAGGGAGGAAGGGATGCCAGCGAAGATTCGCCCCCGGGCGGTCCCGGCGATGCTCGTCGGAATTGCGGTGCTTGCGGTCCTGGTCTGGGCCGGAGTCCTCGCACTAAGCCGCGCCGAGGCGGCGAGCAACGTGGGCTGCGGCGACACGATCACCACCGACACGACCCTCCAGCACAACCTCACCGATTGCCACAACAACGGCATCGTCATCGGCGCCGACAACGTCACCCTCGATCTGAACTACCACACGATCGACAGCGACGGGACTCCCGCTGCGGGGTGCGACCCTGACACGGAGTTCTGTGACATCGGCGTGCTCAACGACGGCCATAACGGCGTCACGGTCGTGCACGGCTCCGTGCGCCAGTTCGCCCTCGGGGTCGTCGTCGGTGAGGCCAGACACAACGGCCTGCTCGACATCTCGGCTTCGCGCAGCCGGTTTTCGGGGATGCTGATCTTTGGCTCGGCCCGAAGCGTGGTGCAAAACGGCTCCGTGGTCCGAAACGGAGTCCACACCGATCAGGCGGGGATCAGCATGTTCAGCTCCCGTCGCATCGGAATCCTCCACAACTCGATCCGCGACAACGGCGACATCGGGTTGTACGACGAGAATTTGGACCGCAGCCGCCTGGTTGGCAACACGTTCAGCCGCCATCCCGAGGCGGGAGCGCTCGTGAACGGCGACGGCAACTTGGTCGCCCACAATCGCTTTCGCCGCGATGCGGTGGGCGTGGGCGTAGGCGGCAACGACAACATCGTCCGTCGGAACCTCGTCCGGCACTCCGCCGACTTGGGACTCCAAGTCGGCGGGGGCAAGCGCAACATCGTTGCGCGCAACCGGGTTAGAAACGCTCGGCTCGGCATCGACATTGCGAGCTACGGGCCCGTTGCGGACACCATCGTTCGGCGTAACCACGTCAGCAACGCGGGCAAGGACGGCGTGGCAGTGAGGTTGGTCAGGAAAACGTTGAAGCGGACTCAAATTCGGCGAAATCACGTCTTCCATTCCGGTGATGACGGGATCGATGTGGCCAGCGCATCCACGACCATGACCGGCAACGAGGCCGACCGCAACGCCGACCTCGGCATCGAGGCGGTGCGCGGCGTGACCGACGGCGGCGGCAACATCGCCCGCCACAACGGCGATCCGCGCCAGTGCACGCACATTGCTTGCAACTGAGCGGCGCGAACCAGGTAACCAGCCACCAACTGACGGGTTCGACCACGTTCGTCTAATCAGGCCTGACACGACCTGAGGCGTCTGAGTGGCGATCCAACGCCCGCCATTGCGCCAAGTAGCTCAGTTCTGCTTTGCGCGGAGGCTGGCGCACAAACCCCTGGCGGCGCGCTGAGAGGTCGTCTCAACCCCGTGAACAATTGGGCTGAAGATCGACCTCACCATCAGGCGCGACGAACCACCACGCGGCTCGTGCTCCGTCCAAGCATGGCCTGAGTGTCAGTAGGGGCCCCTCCCGAACAGACCCTTTTATGCGACAGCCTCCGCGATAAGGAGCAGTACGCAGGCTTGTCATTGCATTATTTGTTTGGGTCGATTTCGCTCTGCCGCACGACGCGCGACTAGTGGTGGCTCGTCCGCCACCACGCGACGGCAGAAGCGCCACCCCCGATCGAACGCTGGTGCGAACAGGACTACGCCAGCGCCGGCGAAGTCGCCGCATCCGTGCCCACCGTCAGGGCAGTGGCTCAGCGCCTGCTGGATCTAGCGTCGGCGCTTCCCGGAGGTACCGGATGGCGCCCACCGATCGGTAAAAGGCGAGCGCCGTCTCTAGCTGAGCCTCCGCTTCGGGGCGGCGGCCCTCCCGCACTAGGGCCTCGCCCGCCCGAACGCGCGCTTCGGCCTCCTCGGGCTTAGCACCGGCCGTTGCCAAGGTGTCCGCAGCGGTGACGAAATCCCCGTTGAGGTAGGCGCCGGCCGCCTCGGTCCAACGGGACCGGGGGTAACCGGCGATGGCGCTGGTGAGCTCAGAGGCCAGTCCGAGCCTGGATGCAGCGATCGTTGCTACCGGCAGCTTGATCACCGCAAACTCTATGTGCGGCCCCTGGCGCAGCGTGTCGACGAACCCGTGGACGAGCACCCGCGCCCGCTCCTCCTCCGAGGCCAGTGCGAAGATGTGGGCTGCCGCGGCGAGGACGTAGGCGACCGACTGCACCTCTCCAGCTCGGCGCCCCTCGGCAAGCGCACGCTCGGCGTCGTGCAGGGCACCGGCGATCTCCCCTCGCGCGACGCGGATGGCCGCCCTGACCGAATGAACCTGCCAGCCGAGGATATGGGGCTCTCCCGCCGCGATCTGCTCGAGGAAGGCATCGGCTCCCCGCTCCGCCAGGTCCCACTCCCCCCGTGAGTAGCGGTGCTCCGTCAACACCCCATCGAACCAGCGAACCTGCGAGTCGGAGCCGAGCTGCTGGGCGGCGCGTGCGCCCTCCAGTCGCGCTTGAAAGCCGCGCTCCAGGTCGCCGACGACCTGGTATGCCACCGCCATGTTGTTGCTGACGCGGGCGATGCTTCCGAGGGTGCCGCTTGATGAAGCGAGTTCGAGCGCGTCCTCGACGTCGGTGATTCCTTCCGCGTCGCCGCCCGTGATTCTCAGGAGGCCGCGGTTGCAAAGCGACACGCTGAGGGCGTCGTCGGCGCCGGCGGCCCTCGCCACACGGCACGCCTCGGCGGTGAGCTCGGCGGCGCGATCCTCGTCCTCTCCCATGACGAAGGCCTCCGACGCGAGGTGCGAGAGGACCCAGGCGCGGGATCGCGACGGCGCTCCATCCCCCAGTAGCGCGCGAGCCCGGTCTCGATGCTTCTCCGCCTGAGCGTGATCGCCCTCCATCCGGCGAACCAGCATCAAGAGGGCCTCCAGCTCGGCGGCGCGCTCGGGCGCCCCTGCCGCCATCAGGGCGTCCCGCGCCTCGGCGAGGCGCTCCGGATCGCCGCCGCCGACGTGGTGCCCGACCGGGACCGCCCGCCGATACAGCAGGTCGACCCGCTCGGGATCGTCATCGGGCCACAGCTCGAGGGCGGCGTCGTAAAACCGCTGCGCGGCGTCGACGGCGTAGAGCGCTGCCGCGTGGTCACCCGCCTCCCGCAGCGCCAATCGCGCCCGATTGACGAGCTCGGTGACATCTTGCCCCGACGCTCTGCCGAACTCGAGCGCGCTCATGTAGTGGTGCGCGAGCATCTCGACGCGATCCTGCGACGGACCCAGTGACTCGATCCAATCCGCAGCGCGGCGGTGGCGCTCGGCACGGTCAGCCCGAGGAAGCTGCCCGTAGGCGACGTCGCAGAGGAGGACGTGTGCGAACGCGTATTGCGTATCACCCGCAATGCTGGAATCCCGTCCGCGCCGGACCAGGTCCATTCGCTCCAGCGCGTGCAAGCCCTGCGTGATGTCGCCTGGCTCGCGGCCGGAGACTCGGGCGAGGCCATCGAGCCAGAACACCCTCCCGAGCACGGCCGCGTCCTGCACGAGCGCCTTCTGGCGCTGGTCGAGCAGGTCGAGACGCGCCGCAACCGTCGCTTGAATCGTGTCCGGCAGTTCCCCGAGATCCCCGCGCTCGCGGAGGATCCGAGCGTACTGCTCTGCATAGAGCGGGTTCCCGCCGACACGGGAGTGAAGACTGCTCAAGTCCCGATCGTCGACGGCGCTTTGGTCCACGAGCGAGGCCAGCAGCCGGGTCGTCTCCCCCTCCGACAGCGGGGACAGCGAGACCGTCACGGAGTTCTGCTTTCCACCCCCCCAGCCCGGGCGCCGGTCGAGGAGCTCGGGTCGCGCCGTACAGACGAGCAGAATTGGGACGCCGGTGGCCCACTCGGCGAGATGGTCCAGGAAGTCGAGGAGGTTCTGGTCAGCCCAATGCAGATCCTCGAGGACGAGGACGAGCGGATGCCGATCCGCCAGACGCTCGAAGTACTCCCGCCAGGCGGCGAACGCCTCCACGCGGTCCCCGCCGGGCTCGCTCGCACCGAGCCCGACCAGCGGCCGAAGATGGGCCGCCAGCCGCTCATCCTTGGCCGCGTCCAGGAGCTTTCGCTCGACCGTGTCGGGTGCATCGTTCTCGAGAATCCCGGCCTCGGACTTGACGATCTCACCGAGAGCCCAGAAGGTGACGCCGTGCCCGTACGGCAGGCATCGACCCTCGCGCCAGGTGACGAGCTCGGGATCCGCGTCGACGAGCCGATGAAGCTCGAACACGAGCCGGCTCTTTCCGATCCCGGGAACGCCAACGAGGGTCACGAGTTGGACCGAGCGCTCACCGCGTGAGCGTTCCAGCGCACCGTTGAGCAGCTGCAGCTCGCCCGCCCGCCCGACCAGCGCGGTCGTGTGAACACGTGCGACGCGAGGCTTCCCGCGCACCTCGATTGCCTGCCACGCGGGAACGGGCTCGCTCCGTCCCTTTGCCGCTATTGGGTCGCTCTCCGCGTAGGCGACTAACTCGAGTGTCGCGCCATGAGTCGCCTCACCCACGAGTATCCCGTTGACCGGCGCGGCCGTCTGCAGGCGGGCGGCCACGTTGACGACGTCGCCGGCGGCGAGGGTCTCGCCGGCATCCGCCCGAGCCGGGAGCGTGACCAGGGCTTCCCCGGTATTGACGCCGATCCTTACCTCGATCTGCTCGTCGCGAGCCCAATCGACGGTGGCCAGGGCTGCGCGCACTGCTCGCTCAGGATCGTCCTCATGCGCGACGGGGGCACCGAATACGGCCATCACCGCGTCGCCGATGAACTTCTCGACGGTTCCGCCATAGCGCTCCAGCTCGCGTCGAACCCACGCCTGGTAATGCGAGAGCTCGGCCGCCACGTCCTCGGGATCCATCCGCTGCGCACGCGTGGTGAAGCCGACGAGGTCGCAGAAGAGAATCGTGACCACCTTCCGCTCGCGGCGCGAGACCTCAGCCCGGTCGGGTTCCTCGCCCCGGGGGCGGCCTTCGGGTTGATCCGCCTCCTTCGGGGGCGGGCCGGGGGGCGTCGCCGCGACGGGAGTGAGGGGCATCAGCTCGGGATCCTGAGCGAGCATCTTTCGCTCCAGCTCCTGCAGTGCCGGCCCGGGATCGAGCCCGAGTTGCTCCGTCAAGACGCGCCTAGCGTCCTGGTAGGCGCGCAGCGCGTCGGCCTGCCGCCCGGCCCGGTAAAGGGCGAGCATGAGCTGCTCCCATAGGCGCTCGCGCAGCGGATTCTCCGCGACCAGCCGTCTGAGTTCTGCGATCAGGTCACGGTGACGCCCGAGCTCGAGCTCGGCCGCGACCCGCTCCTCGAGCGCTGTGAGCCGAAGCTCCTCAAGCCGCTCGGCCTCGGTCCTGGCGAAGTCCGCGTAGCGGAAGTCTGCGAGAGGGTCGCCTCGAAACAGCGCCAGCGCGGAGCGCAGCAATCGCGACCGCTCGGGTAGTGCGCTCTCTCGGCCCGCCTCATCGAGGAGCCTCTGGAAGCGCTCGAGATCCGTCTGCCCGGGAGCGACTCGCAGCACGTAGCCGGGCGGCCGGGTCTCGATGGTGTCCTGACCGAAGATCTTGCGCAGCGACGACACATGGCCGCGCAGGGCCGCCTGGGCGGTCGCGGGTGGACGGTCGCCCCAGAGTGCATCGATCAGCTCGTCGCTCGAGAGGATCTCGTTCGCGCGCAGGACGAGGAGCGCGAGAAGGGCGCGCTGCTTCGGCCGCGCTGGGGTGACGTCGCGACCGTCGACGAGGACCCCGAGCGGGCCCAGGATGCGGAAGTCAAGACGCGGTTCCTCCATTTCGCTGGCGATGGATTCTCCCAGTGTTGCCGGGGCGTTACGCGCAGGTGAGGCCCGCGTTACAGGCGCCGCCCATGATCGGTGAGCAATTCGATCAACCCCAACCAAGGAGGGGAAGAATGAAAAAGCTCCTGAGTGGACTCGTCACGGTGGCGATCGCCGCGGCTCTGGTCGTTGTGCCTTCGGCGGCGTCGGCCCGACCGATCGACGCCCCCGGCGTTGGACCCACACAGTCGGCGAATGCCGCGCCGGATCCAGTCGTTCCGGCGGCCGTCCAGCGAACCGCAAGCGGCGCGAATCCGGTCGCTCAGACACAGCCGATCGGCAACTCGCCGGCCGTGGCGTCGGCTTCGAGCGGCTTCCAATGGGGAGACGCCGGAATCGGAGCTGCGGCGATGCTGGTGTTCCTGACGATCGCAGGCGGCACGGTCCTTTCCGTCCGTCGCAGCCTGGGTCGCGGCCAGCCCGCGCCGATCGGCTGACGAATGTCTGCGAGGAGGGCGCCGCTCTCGCAGCGGCGCCCCTCTTTGCTTCCGGAATCGGTACGAATCGGCCCGGCGTTCGGACCTCGCAACGGAGCACCGCAACGGCTTGTCGTTGTAGTCGTCGGGGGCTCGTGCTGTTTCAGGGAAGCAAGAACGGGCGACACCCCTTCTCACTCCTGACGCGTACCTGCATGGACCGGGACCGCTTCATGCGCCCCTCCGTGTCCGGTTCAGGGGTTCAGGGTTCAGGGGCGAAGGGGTTCCGGGGCCGGCTCCGGCGCCGGCGTTGGGGCCTTCGCACCGGGTGGCAGGCCGGCCCCGTCCTTCGGGCTGATTCGCGGCAGCCACTCCAGCCACTTCGGCAGGTACCAGTTCCAATCGCCCAACAGCTTCATGGTCGCCGGCAGCAGGACGCCGCGAATGAGCGTCGCGTCGATCAGCACCGCGACCGCCAGGCCGACACCCAGTTCCTTGAAGATGAGCAGCGAGAGCGTCGCGAAAATCGCGAAGACCGAGATCATCACGATTGCGGCGCTGGTCACCACGCCCGCTGTGGTCTTGATGCCGTGAGCAACCGCGTCCTCGGTGGATCGCCCGCGGTCGAAGGCCTCGCGGATTCGCGTGAGGATGAACACGTGGTAGTCCATCGAGAGCCCAAACAGGACCACGAACAGGAACAGCGGCATCCACGCGACGATCGCGCCATTTGACTTGAAGCCCAGGAGCGACTGCAGATGACCCTCCTGGAAGATCCAGACGAGCACGCCGTAGGCAGCTCCGACCGAGAGCAGGTTGAGCAGGATCGCCTTGATCGGGATCACGATCGAGCGGAAGGTCACCAACAGCAGGAGGAACGCCGCCGACAGGACGAACGCGAACACCGGGAGCACGTGCGATTTGAGCGTGGCGTTGAAGTCCTCTGACTCGGCGGTGAACCCACCCACATCGGCAGTCGCGGCCGGGACCTGGCCGATCGTGCTGGGAATCAGAGTGTCGCGGAGCTCTGTCAGCGCGGCCTTCGATTTCGAATCGCTGCCGTCGCCGGCCAGCGGGATGTCGATCTCCTCGACCGTGCGATCGGGGTTGACGAGGGTCGTGACCGGCTGGCCGAACAACGGACTCGCTGCCGCCTGCTTTCGTAGGTCGTCGACGGCGCCACTGACCTCGGGCGATGTCACGTCACCGGCGCTCACCGCCACCAGGGCGGGGATCGGCCCACCCGGGAAGGCCTCCTGGACCTTGTTGTAGGTCTTGATCACGCTCAGGTCCTGCGGCAGGGTGTCGGTGCCCGGGGTCGCCGTGTGGATGTGCAGCGTCGGAATCGCCAAGACCAGCAGCAGGCCCGCCGCGGCCACCGCCGAGATGGCGGGATGCCGGAGCACAGGCGTGAGGATTCGCGACCACACCGTGTTCTCCCCGGCGTTCCACGGCTGGTTCTTGACGATCGGCACGCCGCCCTTCTCGACCCTGTCCCCGAGCCAGGCGAGGAGCGCGGGCAGGACCGTGAGCGACCCGACCACCGCGACCGCGACCACGATGATCGTCCCGGTGGCGAATGACGTGAAGGTGGGCGCTCCTCCGAGGTACATGCCGGCCATGGCGAGCATCACCGTCAGACCCGAGACGAGCACCGCCCGCCCGGACGTCGCGGCCGCGGCGGCCAGCGACGCATCCTCGCTGCGACCCGACTCGCGCTCCTCGCGGGCGCGGCGCAGGTAGAACATCGAGTAGTCGACCCCGACCGCGAGGCCGATCAACAGGATCACCTCGTTGATCGATTGGTCCACGGGCGAGATATGGCTGAGCACCCCAACTATCCCGATCGTCGCGAGGACCGCCGTCAGCGCCAGGATGATCGGAACGCTGGCTGCAACCAGGGCGCCGAACGCGATGAGGAGGATCACGAGCGTGATCGGCAGCGACGTCGCGAACGCCTGCTTGAAGTCGCTGTTGATCGAATCGTTCAGCTGCTTGTTGATGCTCGCGTCGCCGACCTGCTCGACTGTGAAGTCGGGATTGGCGGCCTGCGCCGCACTGGTGGCATCCAGCGTCGCGTCGACGCGGTGGCTCGCCTCCATCTCGTCGCCGGCGATCTCGAAGCGGAGCAGGACGGAGTGCCCGTCGGGCGAGATCTGCCCGGCGTTGCGCAGGGCGTAGGGGCTCTCGAAAGCCTGGGTGTAGGGAACCTGCGAGAGCCGCCGTTGCGTGCTGGCGACCGCCGCCCGGAACGATGGATCCCTCGCGGTCAGGTTGTCGCTTTGGATCAGCACCTGCTCGACCGAATGCTTCGGGAAGCCGTTGTCGATCGTGCGGGCGGCGTTCCCCGACTCGCCAACACCGCTCTGAGCTGCGGTCTGGGTCTCCGTCCCGACGGCGCCGCCGAT
>JBJMKM010000106.1:0-20559 GCA_045805825.1 Solirubrobacterales bacterium | reverse complement strand
TCCGGGTCGACGTCCCCCGACAGGCGGCTCGTCAGGACGTCGACTTCCTCGGCGACCAGCGGCGCGAGTGCTTGCTTGTAGCGGAGCGTGTCGTAGACCGTGAAACCCAGGCGCTCGTCGTAACCCCCCGCGCGGAAGCGGCCGATCGCCTCGACCAGGCGCACGTCGGACGGTGAGTATCCGTTCTCGTCCGGGGTCAGGACGCCCAGTGCGGCCAGACGATCCAGCACCTCCTTCGGCACGTCGTAGCGGCTGCGAACCTCCTCGGCGCTGATCCGCTCCTCCTCGCCGGCGAGGGCGCGCTCCAGGATGCGATCCTCGAGCTCGATCATCGCGCGCAGGCGCTCGGGCTCCGCCTCCTGGCGGTCGAGCAGGTCGCGGATCACGCGCAGGGGCATGAAGCGCTCCTCCTGGAGCTGCTTGATGACCCGGATGCGCTCGACGAACGCCGGCGGGTAGTACGCCATGTTCCGGCTCGTCTTCACCGGCTCCGGCAGCAGTCCCTCCCGCAGGTAGTGGCGAACGGTCGCCACCGGGACGCCCGAGCGCTCCGCGAGCTCCGAGATCTTGAGGAACCCATTTCCGCCCGAATCGTCCGCTCCCGCAAACACACGTTGCCCTCGGCTACGCCTCGGGTTTCCTCTTCGTGCTCCCGTGTCCGGTTCGGGCGGGTCTGCGCCAGGCTCGCTCATCCCATGAACCTCGCGGGCTCTGCCTGCTCGTTCGGCCCGGAAGCCGCGCCAGACTCGAGCAGGCTGGAGACCTCCTCGGCGGGGAACCCGGCATCCGCGAGCACCTGTTCGGTGTGCTCGCCCAGTGCCGGCGCCGGCCGGGTCACGTCACCCCCCGTACGGGATAGCTTCACCGGCAGGCCGAGCAGCCGCACGGGGCCAAGCTGCGGCTGCTCCATCTCCACCACCATCTCCCGCTCGCGGATGAGGTCGGAGTCGAGCGCCTCGCCGAGGTCGAGGATGGGCTCGATCATCGCGTCGTGCTCGTCGTTGAAGGCCTTCCACTGGTCACGCGTGCGCTCCCTGAAGACGGCGGCGATCGCCTGGCCGTCGTCGGAGTCCGGGGCCGCGAACTGCTTGTCGACCAGGTCCGAACGCCCCACTCCCTCACAGAAGTTGCGCCAGAACTTGGGCTCGAGCGCACCACAGGTGACCCACCCGTCAGAGGCCTCGTAGGGCAGGTAGCACGCGATGCCGCCGTTGAGGCTGCCCCGGCCGCGTTCGGGGACGACGCCGTCGCACAGGTACTGGGCGGCCACCATCGCCAGCCAGGCGAGCGAGCCGTCGGTCATCGAGACGTCGACGAGCTGCCCCTCGTCGGAGCGCTCGCGCTCCCGAAGCGCCGCCATCACGCCGAAGGCCGCCATCAATGCGCCTCCGCCGAGATCGGCGATCTGGCCCGCGGATTGGATCGGGCGACCCCCCGGCTCGCCCGTCAGCGCGAGCAGGCCGTTCAGGCCGAGGTAGTTCATGTCGTGGCCGGCTCGTTGCTTGTTCGGCCCTGTCTGGCCGTAGCCCGTGATCGCGCAATAGACGATCCGCGGGTTCGCCTTCCGCAGCGCCTCGTAGCCGCATCCGAGCTTGTCGAGGACGCCGGGTCGAAAGCTCTCCAGGACGACGTCGTAGTCGCGGGCCAGGCGCAGGAAGGCTTCACGGCCGCCCTCGGACTTGAGGTCCAGCCGGATCGATCGCTTGCCGCGGTTGAGGGCGAGGTAGAGGGCCGAGCGCGTTCCGAGCGGCTGCTGCTCCTCGGAGCCATAGTAAGGCGGCGCCCATCGCACGTAGTCCCCCATCCTCGTGTCCTCGACCTTCACCACGTCCGCGCCGAAGTCCGCCAGCAGAAGCGAGCAGAAGCCTCCGGGCAGGAGGCGCGTGAGGTCGAGGACGCGCACGTCGGAGAGCGGCCCCGAGGCGGCGTCACTCACTCCGGCGAGGCCTCCGCGGTCTCGATCGGATGCTTCAGGACCTCGCGGCGCGTCGGCTCCTCCCGCCTGGGCACGCCCAGGAGCTCCCGCGCCTCTGCGACCGTCGCAGCCCTGCGGCCGAGGTCCTCCGCCATCTGGCGGACCTTCGCGACGAGGTCGCCGTTCGACCGGGCCATCTCGCCGTTCGGCAGGTAGAAGTTGTCCTCCAGGCCGGCGCGGGCGTTGCCTCCCAGCGCGAGCGCCGCCCCGATCAGCCGCCACTGGTCGCGCGAGATGCCGATGACCTGCCACTGATTCGGGCCCTCGGGACCGCCGGGGATCTGGTCCGCCATGAAGCTGACGTTCCGCGCGTTCGGCCGGATGCCGCCGTTCACACCAATCACGAGCGAGACCTGGAGGGGTTCCTTCAGCAACTCCATGTCGAGCAGCGGATCGAGGTTGGCGATGTGCCCGGCGTCGAAGCACTCGTGCTCGGGCTTGATCTGAAGCTCGCGCATCTCACGCAGGAACTCGATGATCGTGTCGAAGCTGTTCTCGAAGACAGCCTTGAAGACGAAGTCCTTGCGCCGCCGCGAGTACTTCGCGTAGTTCATCGAACTCATGTTCAGCGCGGCGACCTCCGGTCTGAGCTCGCGCAGGTAGGCGATGCGCTTCTCGATCGGAATGCCGATCGCCCCTGTCGAGTAGTTGATGATCACATCGTCGACCTCCGCTCGGATCGCCTCGGTGATGGCGCGGAAGTCCTCGATCTCGTAGCTGGGCACGCCCTCGGGGGTCCTGGCGTGGATGTGAATCTGCGAGCCGCCCTCGTCGACGATCCGCCGCGCCTCGGCCGCGTACTCCTCGGGCGTGTAGGGGATCGCGGGGCACTGGTCCCGGTTGGCGATCGCGCCGCTGATCGAGCAGCTGATGACGACCGGATCCTCGAAGCGGCTCATCGAGGCGCTCCTGACACCTCGAAAAACAGGGCGCCGAGGGAGGGACAGCGGGCGGGTGGCCTCTTATGAACCGTACAGGTGGAAATAACGCCGTTCGCGCTTCGGGCGCCGTCGAGACTGGAGTTAGTCGGCCCATGGCCGAACAAGTCCAGACTCGACCTCGGGGCGCCTCCCCTACTTGCCTGTTGTTGGTGCACGGCACCCCTCATACCGGCATCACCCCGTGTTTCTTCCAGGGACGCTGCACACGCTTGTTCGCCGCCATCCGGAGACCGCGGATGATCGTCGGGCGGGTCTCGCGCGGATCGATGATGTCGTCGATCAGGTCGTTGTGGGCGGCGATGTACGGGTCGATCACCTTTCGCACCTCGGCGAGCATCGCCTCGCGGGTGGCATCGGGATCGTCGGACGCTTCGATCGCCGAGCGGCCGATGATGTTGACCGCGCCCTCGGCTCCCATGACCGAGATCTCGGCGCTCGGCCAGGCCACGATGAGGTCCGGCTCGTACGCCTTGCCGTTCATCACGTAGTAGCCGGCGCCGTAGGCCTTGCGGATGACGACGGTGATCTTCGGCACCGTCGCCCGCGAGACCGCGTAGAGCATCTTCGCTCCGTGGCGGATGATGCCCGCGTGCTCGACCTTCGAGCCGACCATGAATCCCGGTACGTCCTGTAGGAAGACGAGGGGGATGTTGAAGGCGTCGCAGAGGTTGACGAAGCGGGCCGCCTTGTCGGCCGAGTCGTTCTCGAGGATGCCGCCCAGCTGCTTCGGCTGGTTGGCGACGATCCCGACGGGCTGGCCGCCGAAGCGTGCCAGGCAGGTGATCAGCGTCTTCGCGAACTTCGGCTTGAGGTCGAACCAGGTTCCGTCGTCGACGATCTCGCGGATCACGTCGTACATGTCGTAGGGCTTCCGCGACGACTCGGGCACGATGTCGAGCAGGACCTCCGACATTCGGTCGTCGGGATCGGTCGTCTCGCGGATCGGTGGCTTCTCCTCGCAGTTGAGCGGGAAGTGCGACAGGTACTCCTTCACCGCCTGGATGCACTCGGCGTCGTCTGAGACCTCGAGGTCGCCGACGCCGGATACGCGGCAGTGAACCCTGGCCCCACCCAGGTCCTCCATCGAGATGTCCTCGCCGGTGACCGCCTTGGTGAGATGGGGTCCGGCGAGCGCCATCGCGCCCTGGCCGACGACCATCGGCACGAAGTCGGAGAGTCCCGGTATGTAGGCGGTGCCGGCGGCGCAGGGGCCGAGCATCGCCGCGATCAGCGGGATGACCCCCGACATCGTCACCTCTTCGCGGAAGAGATGGCCGGAGCCGGCGAACATCGAGCCGGCCGCCTCCTGGATCCGGGCGCCGGCGGAGTCCAGGAGCCAGATGAAGGGCATCCGCTTCTGCAGGGCCATGTCGCGCAGGCGGCCCACCTTGAACTCGCCGGTCATCCCCATCGAACCGGCCATGACGGTGAAGTCGTAGGCGGCGATGCAGCACGTGCGGCCTTCGACGTCCCCCCACCCCGTGATGACGCCGTCCGCAGGAGCCTCCTTGCCCTCCATCGCGCGCTGCGACGAATGGGGACCGGCCTGAATGCCAAGCTCGACGAACGTGCCTGGGTCGACCAGCAGGTCGATCCGCTCGCGGGCGGTGAGCTTGCCGCGCTCGTGCTGTAGCGCGATCTTCTCCTCGCCGCCGCCGAGCTTTGCGTTCTCGCGCCGGGCGTGGAGGTCCTCTACGAGCGTCTTCATCCCCGTCTGCTCGCCGGCTTCGACCTCGGCGGGCGCCTCCGGTGCCTCGGCCTCCTTCGCGGCCTCGGCGACCTTCTTCGCTTCCTCGGCGGCCTTCGATTGCCTCGCGGCCATCAGCGCCCCTTCCAGTTCGGCTCGCGCTTCTCGAAGAACGCCTGCGCGCCCTCCACGATGTCCTCGGTCGTGAAGGTCAGCGAGAGCTGCGAGCGCAGGTACTCGAAGGCATCGTCGAGAGCCATGTCCTGCTGGCGGTACATCGCGTCGTGGCCGAGGCGCATCAGGACCGGGCTCTTCGCCGCAAGCCGCCCGCTCCAGTCCGCTACCGCAGCGTCGAACTCCTCGGCGGAGACGACTTTGTTGGCCAGGCCGTACGTGACCGCCTCCTCGGCCGACAGTCGTTCCCCGAGGAGGACCATCTCGTTGACCTTCTTGCGGGGGACGTTGCGGTAGATGAGCGACATGATCATGTAGGGGAAGGCGCCGATGTTGATCTCGGGCGTCCAGAAGTCCGCGCCCTCCTTCGCGATCACCAGGTCGCATGACAGGGCCAGGCCCAGCCCCCCGGCGACGACGTGGCCGTTGGCGGCGCAGAGGGACGGCTTGCCGAGGCGGGGCATCAGGCGGAAGAACTCGAGAAAGAGGTCCGTCCCGAAGTGCTTGGCGATCGCAGGCGCGTCGGATCCGAAGCCGCCGAGGTCGGCGCCGGCGCAGAACACGTCGCCCGCGCCGGTCAGGACCACCGCCCGCGCGTCCGCGTCGTCCCGCGCCTTCGTCATCGCGTCGACCAGTTGCGCGAGCATCCTCCCGGAAAGGCGGTTTCGCTTCTCGGGATCGTTCAGCGTCACCGTCGCGACGCCGTCGTTCACCTCATACAGGACCAGATCCTCGCTCACGGCGCGGACCGTAGCACAAAGTATGAAGTAATACTCTATGCTGCCAGCTCGCCGCCCCGGGCGCGCGGGGCACTCACCGATCCCTCGCCGACAAGGAGCCACTGTGGAAGCAGCAACTGTCATCAAGCCCCAGCACGACGGGACGCGAAGGCACCTCCTCTTCACCGACGAGCACGAGGACCTGCGCGAGTCGATGGAGGCTTGGGTGAAGAAAGAGCTCTGGCCGCACCGCAACGAGTGGGAGGAGACCACCTGGCCGAACGAGGCCATGCGCCGCGCCGGCGAGCTGGGCTTCCTGGGCCTCTGCTTCCCGGAGGAGTACGGGGGGCAGGGCGGCGACTACTACTACTCCCTGGTTCGCGCCGAGTGCATGAGCTATTCGGGATCGGGAGGAACCAACATGGGGTTCGCGGTCCAGACGGACATGGTCCTCCCCCCCGTCCATCTGCTCGGCACCGAGGAGCAGAAGCAGCGGTACCTGGTCCCGGGCATCAAGGGCGAGAAGATCGGCTGCCTCGGGATCACCGAGCCGGGCGCGGGCTCAGACGTGGCCGGGATCCGGACGAAGGCGATCCGCGACGGCGACGAGTACGTGATCACGGGATCGAAGACCTTCATCACGAACGGGGCGCGCGCCGACTTCATCCTGCTCGTCGCGAAGACGGACCCGGATGCCCGCCACGAAGGGATCACGCTGTTCCTGGTCGATCTACGTGACGAGGGCGGCAACCACGTTCCGGGCTTCGAGGTGTCGAGGAAGCTCGAGAAGATGGGGATGCACTCCTCGGACACCGGCGAGCTCGCCTTCAACGAGGTGCGCGTCCCGGCCGACGCGGTGCTGGGCGAGATCGGCAAGGGCTTCTACCACATCTCCTGGGAGCTCCAGAGCGAGCGGATGGTCGCCGCGGCCGGCTCCGTCGCCGGCGCCGAGCGAATGTTCGAAAAGACCCTGGAGTACGCGAAGGAGCGCGAGGCCTTCGGGCGCCCGATCGGCCGCTTCCAGGCGATCCGTCACAAGTTCGCCGAGATGGCGACCAAGATCGAGGCGGCCAAGCAGTTCAACTACGTGATCGCCTGGCGCTACGCCAATGGCGAGTATCCGGTGCGCGAGATCACCGAGGTGAAGCTCTTCACCTCGCGCATGGCCTGCGAGGTGGCCGACGAGTGCGTCCAGATCCTCGGCGGCTACGGCTACATGAAGGAGTACGAGATCGAGCGGGCCTACCGCGACGTGCGCCTCAACCGGATCGGGGCGGGCACCGACGAGATCATGCTCGACGTCATCGGTCGCTCGTACGGGCTCTAGCCCGCCGCTTCGCTGACGATCGTTGCGCTAGCAGCGGCCTCAGTCGTCGGTCTCGAGCTCGCTGAGGCGCCGCTCCAGGAACGCGCGCTCGACGGGATTCGCCGCCAGGTCGAGCGCGCGGCGATAGGCGTCGGCCGCCTCGCCGCGCCGGCCGGTGCGGCGCAGCAAATCGGCGCGAGCGGAGTGGAGGTGCTGGTAGCCGTCGAGACCTTCGATGCCGTCGATCTCCTTGAGCCCCCTTTCCGGCCCCTCCACCATCGCGGTGGCGACCGCGCGGTTGAGCTCGACGACGGGCGACGGCTGCACGAACGCGAGCCAATCGTAGATGTGGCCGATGCGCTCCCAGTCGGTGTCCTCGGGCCGCGTGGCCCGGGCATGCTCGGCGGCGATAGCCGCCTGAAGCGTGTACGGCCCCGGCGGAAATGAGTGGACAGCTCGCTGGACGAGCTCGAGGCCCTCGGCCATCTCGTTTCGATCCCAACGCGAGCGATCCTGGTCGGTGAGAAGGACCATCTCGCCCGCTTCGTCGACGCGGGCGGCGCGACGCGAGTCCTGGAGCAGCATCAGCGCCAGCAGCCCTGCCGCCTCTGGCTCGTTGGGCATCAGCGAAACGAGGATGCGTGCGAGCCGGATCGCCTCGGCCGCCAGCTCCCGCCTGACGAGCGACTCGCCGCTGGTCGCCAGATACCCCTCGTTGAAGATGAGATAGAGAGTCGCCAGCACCGAGGGGAGGCGCTCGCGCAGGCGATCGCCGGCCGGCACCTCGTAGCGGATCCCGGCATCGCGGATCTTTCGCTTCGCCCGCACCAGGCGCTGCGCCATCGTAGGCTCGGCCACCAGGAAGGCTCGCGCGATCTCGGGCGTCGACAGGCCGCCCAGGGTCCTAAGGGTCAGCGCGACCCGCGCCTCGGGCGCCAGCGCCGGATGGCAGCAGGTGAAGATCAGACGCAGCCGCTCGTCCGGGAACTCGTCGGCGTCTTCGGCGTCGTCCGCGACGTCGCCGCCCAGCGCCTCGAGCGCCTCCAGGATCGCCCGCTTGGCGGCGAGCGTCTGCTCGCGGCGAATGCGATCGATCGCCTTGTTGCGGGAGACCCGGGTGATCCAGGCTCCTGGGTTGGCCGGCACGCCGTCTCGAGGCCACCGCTCCAACGCGACGATGAAGGCCTCCTGCACCGCTTCCTCGGCGAGGTCGAAGTCGCCGAGCGCCCGGATGAGCGTCGCGACCGCCTGTCCCGACTCGAGCCGGAACAGGCGGTCGACGACTGCGGTTGTACTGGCGGCGCCCGGCGCCGCCGCGCTACCGGGAGCGCTCGCTATGACGCGGCCTTGTCGCGATCGAGCGGGTGCACGTAGCCGAAGTCGCCGTAGTCCATGACCGGACGCACTTCAATCGAGCTGCCGGGGCTCGCGGGGACCTGCTTCGCGTAGTCCAGTGCCTCGTCGAGGCTGCCGCACTCGATCAGGTAGAAGCCGCCCAGCTGCTCCTTCGTCTCCGCGAAGGGACCGTCGGTGACGGTGGCCTCGCCCTCGCCGATCTTGACCGTCGTGGCCGTCGCACTCGGCTGCAGGCCGTCCCCGGCCACCCAGACGCCGTCGGCGAGCAGCTTGTCGTCGAAACCGCCCCAGCGCTCCATCGCCTCCTTCATCTGCTCGGGAGTCACGTCTTCCCAGCCGCCCTCCTCGCCGATGATCGCAAGCACGTACCTCATTGAAACCTCCTTGATCGCGCGGCGCAGATCGCCGCATTCAAGATAACGACGAACGGGAGCGACCCAGATCGACAGCCGGGCTGAATTCACGCGAGAATCAGGTATGCGTTGGCCCGCGACCTTGTCGCGGCAGAGCATGTCAGGCGGCGTAGCCGCCGCAAGACATTGAGTCATCTCGATCACATCCGCAGCTACTACGAGGCGCTGAACACCGGCGACGCCGAACGCGTCGCCTCGCACTTCACGGACGACGCCGTCCACTACTACACGCGGCTCGGCCCGCATCAGGGAGCGCGCGCGATCGGCGAGAACACCAAGTGGGCGGTCGAGAACCTCGAGGGTCAGTGGTGGTTCGAGCAGGGCATCGAACAGGGCGACGAGGCGGTCATCGAGTGGACGATGACCTGGCGCGATCCCAAGTCGGGCGAGAAGCGGCTCAACCGCGGCACCGAGTGGTTCCGCATGCGCGACGGGAAGATCGCCGAGGTTCGCGCCTACCACCACGGGGACCGCAAGAACCCGCAGGGCGACCTGCTGGGGTTCGACCACGCGGGGCGCGGCTACTCGATGCTCGACGAGCGATGAGCGTCATCAAGGACGCGGGAAGCCGGGCCGCCCTCCCGCCGTTCACCGAGGAGCACGAGGAGCTTCGCGAGAGCGTCGGGCGCTTCGTCGCCGCGGAGATCGCCCCACACGTCGACGAGTGGGAGGAGGCGCGAGAGTTCCCCCGCGAGCTGTTTCGCCGTTGCGGCGAGCTCGGCTTCCTCGGCTTGAAGTTCCCGGAGCGCTACGGAGGGCAGGGTGGCGACCCCGTACACGACGCCGTGTGGATCGAGGAGCTGTCGCGTGCCGGAGGATCCGGTGGGGTCGCCGCGGGCCTCAACGCCCACGCGCAGATCGCGATGCCGCCCGTGTTCAACTTCGGCACCGAGGATCAGCGGCGACGCTGGATCGCGCCGGGAATTCGCGGCGAGCTGATCGGGGCGCTCGGCATCACCGAGCCGGGCGCCGGCTCGGACGTCGCGAACATCCGCACCTTCGCCCGCAAGGTCCCCGGCGGCTATGTCGTCAACGGGTCGAAGACCTTCATCACGAACGGCGTGCGGGCGGACTTCCTCGTCTGCGCGGTCAAGACGACGGAGGCCGGCGGCCACCACGGTCTGTCCTTCCTGATCGTGGAGCGGGACATGCCCGGCTACGAGGTCGCGCGCAAGCTGGAGAAGATGGGCTGGCACGCGTCGGACACCGGCGAGCTCAGCTTCACGGACGTCGAGGTTCCGGAGGAGAATCTGCTGGGCACCGAGAACCAGGGCTTCTACCTGATCATGGCCAACTTCCAATGGGAGCGGCTGTCGATGGCGATCGGCGCCGTGGGGGGCATGCAGAAGGTCTTCGACGTGACGCTCGCGTACGCCAAGGACCGCGAAGCATTTGGCCGGCCGATCGGCCGCTTCCAGGCGATCCGCCACAAGTTCGCGGAGATGGCGACGAAGATCGAGGCATCGCGCGCGCTCACCTACGGGGCACTCAGGTCCTTCGCCGCCGGGCACGACGCGACCGCGGAGGAGGCGGATCCGCGCAAGGTGGTCGAGGCGACGGCCGGCTCGCTACGCGAGGTGACGATGGCGAAGCTCTTCACACAGCGCGCGCTCCTGGAGGTCGCCGACGAGTGCCTCCAGATCCACGGCGGCTACGGCTACATGCGCGAGTACGGAATCGAGCGCGCCGTGCGTGACGCCCGCCTGGGGCCGATCGGTGGCGGCACCGACGAGGTGATGAAGGAGATCCTGGGCAAACAGCTCGGGCTTTAGGGTGGATCTGCCGGCCCATCGGCCTGAGGTCATTCCCCGGCCGCCGGATAACCTGGCTTCGATGGCCACGGCGACCGAACCTCCCGTCACCTACACCCTCCCGCAGGAGTTCCTGGACTTCCGGGAGACGATCCGCAAGATGGTGGTCGAACGGGTTGCGCCGCGGGCGGCGGAGATCGACGAGAAGGCCGAGTACCCACGCGATCTCCGTCAGCTCTTCGCCGAGCACGACCTGTTCGGCCTGCCGTTCGACACCGAGCACGGCGGCACCGGGACCGGAACGCTGATGCTGAACATCGCGGTCGAGGAGGTCGCGAAGGCGTGCGCGTCGAGTGCGCTCATGCTGATGATCCAGGAGCTCGGAACGCTCCCCATCAGGCTCTTCGGGACTGACGACCAGAAACAGCGGCTCCTGCCGAAGTGCGCTGCCGGCGAGTGGACGCCCGCGTTCGCGCTCTCGGAGCCCGACGCCGGCTCGGACCCGGGCGGTATGCGCACACGCGCACGCAGGGACGGCTCCGACTGGGTGATCGATGGCGCCAAGAACTGGATCACCAATCTCGGCGTCGCCGACTTCTATGTGGTGTTCGCGGTGACCGACCCTGAGGCGGGGCATTCGCACGGCATATCGGCGTTCGTCGTGGAGGCGGACCGGCCGGGATTTTCGGTCGGCAAGCTCGAGCACAAGATGGGGATCCGCGGCTCACCGACCGGTCAGCCGATCTTCGACGGCGTGCGCCTGCCGGAGGAGAACCTGATCGGCGCCGAGAACGCGGGCTTCAAGGTGGCGATGTCGACGCTCGATCGCTCGCGGCTGGGTGTCGCCGCCCAGGCGGTCGGCATCGCGCAGGGCGCCACCGACTACGCGGTCGCGTATGCAAAGGAGCGCCAGCAGTTCGGCAAGCCCATCGCCTCGTTCCAGGGCATCCAGTTCAAGTTCGCCGACATGGAGTCGCGCACCGCCGCGGCCCGCGAGCTGCTCTACCGCGCGTGCGCAAAGGTCGACGCCGGCGAGCGCGACATGGGCAAGTACTCGGCGATGGCGAAGCTGGTCGCATCCGACAACGCGATGTTGGTGACGACCGAGGCGGTGCAGGTCCTTGGCGGCTACGGCTACGTCAGCGAGTACCCCGTGGAGCGCATGATGCGCGACGCGAAGATCACCCAGATCTACGAGGGTACGAACGAGATCCAGCGACTGGTGATCGCCCGCACGCTCTAGCGAGGCGTGCGCCGCCGCCAGGCGCCCCAGGCAAGCACCAGTGTTCCGGCGAGCGTCACGAAGATACCCAGCCGAAGGTCGGCCTCGAACTCATAGCCGGAGACCGCCGTCGGTGTAAAGATCATCCTCAGCACGACGGCGACCACGGCCGCGATGGACAGCGCGAGCAACCGGTTTCCGCGCCCGTCCAACTCGATCCCGCGCGCGCCGAAGATCACGGCGGCAATTGCGAACAGCGCCGCAGCGATGATCACGAGATCGCCGATGGTCCCGAGCCAGCCGGCCCCGCTCCAGGCGCCGAATGAGGCCGGGACCGTTCCGCCCGGCCGGGCGAAACGCTCGATCGTCGCGCCCTGAGCTTCGTACCACGGCACTACGAAAAGACCGAGCAGAACTAGCGCACCACCGACGGCAGCCGTGATCTCACCGCGCCTGACGCGTGCCAGATCGAGCCCCATCGGGGCAGTGGAGCGCTCCTCCATGCCTCGCGTATTCCCGGTAGCGGACGACCTATTCGCCATGCGATGCGGAGCCCGGATACGGTTCGCGCCCACCAGCTGAGAGATCCGAGAGGAGAACCGACATCGATGGGACTACTTGACGGCAAGGCGGCGATCATCACCGGCTCCGCCCGAGGCATCGGCCGCGCTACAGCCGAGCTCTTCATCCGCGAGGGCGCGAGGGTGCTGATCAACGACATCGACGGCGACGTGGCCGAGCAGGCCGCGGGCGAGATCGAGGGCGAGACCGCCGTGTTCGCCGGCGACCTCACGAAGCCAGGCGTCCCAGACGAGCTCGTCGCTGCGGCGAACGAGGCCTTCGGCCAGGTCGACATCGTCGTCAACAACGCCGGCTACACGTGGGACGGCGTGGTCCACAAGATGAGCGACGAGCAGTTCCAGGCGATGCTCGACATCCACACGGTCGTTCCCTTCCGGGTGATCCGCGCGCTGGCACCGCACTGGCGCGAGGCCGCCAAGGCCGAGGCCGGCGAGGGCCGGGAGGTCTTCCGCAAGATCGTGAACATCACCTCCATCTCGGGCACGATGGGCAACGCGGGCCAGGCCAACTACTCGGCCGCGAAGGCGGGCGTGACCGGCCTCACCAAGACCATCGCGAAGGAGTGGGGGCAGTTCAAGGTCAACGTGAACGCCGTGGCGTTCGGCTTCGTCGAAACCCGCCTCACCGCAGCCAAGGAAGAGGCCGGCTCGATCGAGCGCGAGGGTGAGAAGATCGAGCTCGGAATCCCGGAGCAGCAGCGGGCAATGGCCTCGATGATCATCCCCCTCGGGCGCCCGGCGCAGCCCGAAGAGGCGGCGGGGCCCGTCCTCTTCCTCTCGTCAGACCTGGCGAACTACATCCACGGCCAGATACTCAACGTGACCGGAGGACAGTTCGGAGGAATGACGACCTAGGCGTCCGGCTTGCGACGCTCCTCCGCCAAGGGCTCCCCGCTTTCACCGGTGGCGCCCGGCGGCGGCCACGGGCCGAACCAGTTGTCGCGCGCGCCGTCGATGGTAATCACGCAGCCCGAGAGGAAGTCGCCGGCGGGGGACGCCAGGTAGGCGATCATCCAAGCCATCTCCTCCGGCATTCCCAGCCGCTGGAGCGGGATCGTGCGGGCGACGTTCTCGCTCACCTCGCGCGGGTACTTCGTGCGGATCACCTCCGTGTCGAACTGGCCGGCGGCGATCGCGCACAGCTTGACGTTGAAGCGGGCCCACTCGATCGAGAGCGTGCGCATCATGTTCTCGACCGCCGCCCGGGCCGCGCCGGAGTGGACCATCCCGGGCATCCCCCGGTGCGGCGAGAGTGTGACGCTCACGACCTTGCCCGCGCGTTGCGGAATGAACGCCTTGGTCGCTGCCGCGTGGGTCATCTGCCACGTGCCCTGGACGTTGAGCTCGATCACGGTGCGAAAGCCCTTCGGCGTGATCGCCTCGGCCGGGCTCATGAACTGGCCGCCCGCGTTGTTGACCAGGACGTCGACGCGTCCATGGCGCTCGATCACGCCGTCGAACAGCGCATCCACCGCCTCGTCGTCACGGATGTCCATCGCCTCGCACTCGGCGGTTCCGCCGACCTCGCGGATCATCGCGACCGTGTCGGCAATCGGCTCGGGCCGGCGCCCGCAGCCAATGACGGTGGCGCCGAGGGACGCCAGCTCAACCGCGGTAGCTCGGCCAAGTCCGGTGCCGGCGCCCGAGACGACGCAGATCTGGCCCTCTAACAGGTCCGCACGGAAGATCTGCATAGGTGTCAATGAGGGGGCTTCATCCCCTGAAACTGGCTGGTGCTGTTTCTGGTGATTCGTTGCCCGGGCACGCGGCGTGAGCTTATTGGGAGGAGTGCCGAGATACGCTGACCCGGCGATGAAGGTCCACGCGGAACCCAAGTGGCTTCATGAGCCGCTGCCAGGCGGCAACCCGAAGGCGACGGTCGCCGTCGAGCCGCTTTCCGGTGGCGAGGTCCGCTGGCCGATCGAGGCCATGGAGGCGCCCGGTGGACCGCTCGCGGGCCTGAAGGCGACCGGCCTCCTGACCCCCCGCTCCAAGTGGCAGTGGGTTCCATGCCCGGCGTTCCTCATCACCCATCCGACCGCGGGCCAGATCCTGGTCGACACCAGCCTCCATCCGTCGATCGCCGCTCGGCCAAGCGAGAACTTCGGCCGCCTTGCTGCTCGCCTCGCGCAACCCCGGGTCGAGCCCGGACGCGACCTGCCGGCGCAGCTCCGCGATCACGGTGCCGACCCGCGCGCGATCCGGCTCGTCGTAATGACCCACCTCCACATGGACCACGCCTCGGGCATCTCCGACTTTCCGTCCTCGACGTTCATTCTCAGCGACGCCGAGTGGCGATCGGCGACCACAGGCTCCCGCCCGCTTCTGCACGGCTATAGGCGCGAGCACTACGACTATGCGTTCGACTACCGGCTGATCGACTTCAACCACACCGCGGTCGAGTCCTACTCGACGTTTGCGCGCGCCTTCGACCTGCTGGGCGACGGGAGCATCCGTCTCGCCTTCACGCCGGGCCACACGCTGGGGCACATGTGCGTGATCCTCAGGCTCCAGGAGCGCGACTTCGTGATCGCCGGCGACGCGATCTACACGATGCGCCAGCTGGAGGGCGGTCCGCCTCAGCCTCGCCCCCAGGACCCGCACCTGTGGCGCCGCTCCCTCCAGGAGCTTCAGCTATTTCACCGCCAGTATCCGCAGGCGGTGATCGTCGCCGGCCACGACCCCGAGCAGTGGTCGGGGCTAGAGGCGCGGTACGAATAAGCAGGGCGAGGCAGCGAGGGGAGGTGGGGATCGGCCCGTGGGTGCGGGTCAAGTGAATCCAGTCTCGGAAACCGGAACTGGATCAACACGACCCGGGGGAGTTAGCGCTGCTGCCCCGCCGGGAGCTTGCGCTCCGTACGGCTCTCGATGCCCTCCTTCAGCGCCTTGATCACGCCCTTGCGGCCCTGCGCCTCCAGCCCGTCGTACATCTCGCGCACGCGCTCGAAGATGCGCGTGGCGACCTCGATCTGCTGCTCGCGGGTGGGATCGGCGACCACGTCGAACGCCATCGGCTCCCCGAACTGAACCGTGACCTTCGGGAAGCGGAGCTTGCGCCACCCTCGGACCGCCAGAGAGCCGTGAATCGCCACCGGGATCACCGGCACGCCGGTTTGCAGGGCGATTCGCCCCACGCCCGGCCGCGGCTCGCCCAGGCCGCCGGTACGGGAGCGTCCGCCCTCCGGGTACATCAGCATGCAGCCCCCGCGGCCGAGGATCGTGAACGCCGTCTTGAAGGCCTCCTCGTCCTTGTATCCGCGCCGCACGGGGAAGACGCCGCCGTGGAAGAAGATCCACTTGATGATCGGGTTCGAGAAGAGCTGCGACTTCGCCATGAACCGGACCTTCCGGCGCAGAAAGACACCCGCGAAGAAGTGGTCCCACTGGCTGAAGTGGTTCGGCGCGAGGACCACCGGCCCTGTCTGCGGGACGTTTTCGGCGCCGATCGCCCGCAGCCGGTAGATCAGGAGGCATACCGGCGTGAGGATGATCCTCACCAGGTCGTAGATCCAGCGGGGCTCATGAGTCCGGGACCGCTCGTGGTAGCGATCGAAGAACTCCGCCGGGCGGGGATCCTTGTAGACCTGTGGCTTGATATCGGGCATGAAGAAGTGGCCAGCGGATGCCGACTCAACGCTCTACCCCGGGCCGGGGAACGGGTTACGGGGTACTAACCGCCCCCTCCCGCGGATGCCCAGGCCCGCGAGCGTTCGACGGCGCGATGCCAGTCCGCGACCAGGCGGTCGCGCTCCTCAGGGTCCATCCGCGGCTCGTACCGCGCGGCCTCACGCCACATCGAGTTCACCTGGGGCAGGTCCCAGATCCCGGTGCCGATCCCGGCCAGGTAGGCCGCGCCGACAGCCGTGGTTTCCGTGATCTCGGGCACGACGACCGGCGCACCGAGCACGTCCGCCTGAAACTGCATGAGCCAGCGATTCTCGACCGCGCCCCCGTCCGCCTTGAGCTCCCCGAGTGCCTTGCCGGCCGCCGCCTCCTGCGCCCTCACTGCATCGACGGTCTCGTAAGCGATGGCCTCGAGCGCGGCGCGCGCCAGGTGCGCGCGGCCGTTCCCCCGCGTGAGGCCGACGATGGTCCCTCGCGCGTAGGGATCCCAATAGGGCGAACCGAGCCCCGTAAGGGCCGGGACGAAATAGACGCCGTCGTTGCCGTCGAGTGAGCCCGCCAGGGCCTCTGTCTCGGCGGCCGTTTCGATGATCCCCAGGCCGTCGCGCAGCCACTGGATCGCTGCACCCGTTACGAAGACGGACGCCTCCAAGGCGTAATCGGTCTCCTCTCCCAGGCTGGCGGCGACGGTCGTGAGCAGTCCGTCGGGGGGGTTGGGTACCTCCCTGCCGATGTTCAGCAGAACGAAGCTCCCGGTCCCGTACGTGTTCTTCGCCAGGCCGGGACCGGTGCACGCTTGTCCGAATAGCGCCGCCTGCTGATCGCCGGCGATCCCGGCGACCGGAACCTCGCCGCCGAACTCGCCAGTGGTGCCATAGGCATGGGCTGAAGGCAGCGGCTCGGGCAATGCCTTGGGGTCGACACCGAGGAGCTCGCAAAGCTCCCCGTCCCACCCGAGCTTCCGGATGTCGAACAACATCGTCCGCGAAGCGTTCGTGTAGTCCGTGGCGTGGCGGCCCGTGAGCTTGAAGACCAGCCACGAGTCGATCGTGCCGAAGACCGCATCGCGCGCCGCGTCGACGTTTCCGAGGAGCCACTCGATCTTCGTGCCCGAGAAGTAGGGGTCGATCACGAGGCCGGTCCGCTCGCGGACGAGATCCTCGTGGCCCGCCTCGCGCAGCTCGTCGCACCTCGCCGAGGTACGACGGTCCTGCCAGACCAGGGCGCGGTGGACGGGCTCCCCCGTGTTCGGATCCCAGGCGACGACAGTCTCGCGCTGATTGGTGATGCCGATCGCGTCGAGGCCGGACCCATCGATGCCGGCGTCGGCCAGCGCCTCGGCTGCGACCGACCGCGTGACCTCCCAGATCTCGGCCGCGTCGTGCTCGACCCACCCGGGGCTCGGGAAGTGCTGCTCGAACTCCGAGTAGGCCCGCCCGGCGATTCCTCCGTCGCGGTCGAAGACGAGGCACTTCGTGCCGGTCGTTCCCTGGTCGATGGCGAGGATCAATCTATTGCGGCGGCTTCGCCGCCTGACACGCGGGACTCGTCGCTAACCGCTCCTCGACACACACACCTGCAACCTACCTCCGGGCCCACCAGACACGAGCGAAGTCCATCAGCTGACGCGCGCGGTGGGCGAAGCCGTCGAGCGTACGGCCGCTCGCACGGTGCTCGAGGTCAAGCTCGATCTCGCTAACGGCGAAGCCTGCCCTGACTGCATCAATGGTCATCCCGATCTCCATCCCGTACCCACGCGCGAACGGCACCACGGCACGCAGGACCTCGGCGCGCATCGCCCGCTGTCCCGAGATCGCGGCGGCGGCGCGGTAGCCGCAGCGGCGCCGAATCACCCAGCGCGCGAACCCGAGCGCGATGCCGAACCCGCCGCCGACCCGCCGCTTGAACGCGGCGACCGCCAGGTCGCATTCGCCCGTCTCGACTGCCTCCACGAGCCGCCGAAGCTCGCGCGCCGACGCACCGAGGTCGCCGTCGCACAGCAGGAACGCCGGCGGGTCGCCCAGCTCCGTCAGCGGCTCGACGGTCGCGGCCGCGGCGGTCATGCTTCCCCCCTTGCCGTGCGGCCGGCGGCGGCTCACCACCTCCGCCCCATGCGCCAGCGCCAGGTCCGAGGTGCCGTCCCGCGACCCGTCGTCGGCGACGACGAGCCGGGCATGGGGGAACGTCTCCTTCAACGCCTCGATCGTGTCGGCGATGCGGTCGGACTCGTCCCTCGCGGCAACGAGGATCACCAGACCATCTGTTCGGACCGCTGGCAAGGCGGATATTCTGCCGCGCCATGCCCGACATACCGGCACACATCACCGGAACCGTCTGGAAAGTTGAGGTCAAACCGGGCGACCAGATCGACGAGGGAGACACCGTCGTGATCCTCGAATCGATGAAGATGGAGATGCCGGTCGAGGCCGAGGATCCCGGCACGGTGAAGGAGATCCGCGTCGAGGAGGGCCAGTCGGTGCAGGAGGGCGACGTCCTCGTCGTCCTCGAGTAGGGCCATGCCGTCCGACTCCGGCGGCGGCGAGCGAACCGACCTCGCCGGGGGAAAGGTCATCCTCGACTACCCGGCTCCGGCCGTCGCCCGGCTGACGATCTCCAACCCCGAGCGGCGCAACGCCCTCGACCACGACATCCTGGGTGCGCTGGCAGAGGTCATGCCGCAGCTCGACCGCGGAATCGAGATCCGCTGCGTTCTGATCACCGGAGCCGGCGAGATCTTCTCCGCGGGCTACGACATCGGCAGGATCCCCGACGAGACGTTCTCGGCCGATGCCGAGGCGCTGGTCGCCCATCCGTTCCACACCGCGATGGAAGCGGTGAGCGCCCACCCCTACCCCACGCTGGCCGCCATCAACGGTCACTGCCTCGGCGGAGGCCTGGAGCTCGCGATCCGCTGCGACCTGCGCCTCGCGAGGGTGAGCGCGAAGCTCGGCATGCCGCCCGCCAAGCTGGGCCTGATCTACAGCCACACCGGCCTGCAGAAGTTCATCGACGTCGTCGGTTACGCCCGCACCAAGGAGCTCTTCCTGACCGGTCGCAACATCAGCGCCCCGCGGGCGATGGCGATCGGCCTGATCAACGACACGGTGCCCGACGACCGCCTGCCCGACGAGGCCGTCGCGCTGGCGGCGGAGATCGCCGAGGGTGCGCCCCTGAGCGCCCGCGGCAACAAGCGTGCGATCGAGATGCTCAACTCCTACGCCCGGCTGACGCCAGAGCAGGAGGAGGAGTTGATCGAGCTGCGCCGCTCGTGCTTCGAATCCGCGGACTTCCGCGAGGGCATCAGGGCGTTCGCGGAGAAGCGCCGGCCCGAGTGGCGCGGAAGCTGAACCCGGCTCCTACCTGCCCAGCTTCGCCCGCAGCCTGAGCACACGGTCGGCGGAGCGCTCGAAGTCCTCGCGCTTGAGCATTCCCGCCTCGAGCTGTGCCGCCATCGCCTGACCGGCATGGGCGGCGTGCTTTTGGCGGGTGAACAGAAGCAGGTCGGTCCCTGCCTTGGCCGCGTCGATGCCGACGTCCACCGCGCCGCCGAAGTGCCGGACGGATGCAGTCTCCAGGGCATCGGTCGCCGAGACGCCCTTGAAGCCGACCCGGTGGCGCAGCTCGCCGGTGGCGATGCTTTTCGTGGAGATGGCCGGTCGCTTGGAGAAGTGGGTGTAGACCGCCGTGCTGAGCATCACCAGGTCCCCGCCCTCGGTCGTGAAGGGGCCGTACGGTTTCTCGTCGATCCGGCGGAGCTTTGACCGGGAGAGGTGGAGCTTCTGGACTCCGTTGTCGGTGTTCCCGCTGGCGGCGCCGAGGCCCGGGAAGTGCTTGCCCGTCGCCGCCACGCCGTGGTCCTGCATCGCGGTGGCGAACGGAATCGCCGTGCGGACAACCCGACCCGGCGTTGACGCGAAGCTGCGGTGCTCGACGCTGATGGCGCTGCCAGGCCGTCCGACGTCCAGAACCGGGGCGAGGTTGACGTTGATGCCTACGTCCTTCAGGTTGTCGCCGGTCTTCGCCCCCTGGCGGTGGCTGTAGCGCGTGCCGCGCTGGCCCATCTCCTCCGCGGATGCGCTGGGCGCCCCGGACAGGCGGTTCACGAGGCCGCCCTCCTGATCGATCATGACGAGCAGCGGGCTGCGCAACCCCTTGGGCCGTCTGATCGCCTGGAGCTTGCGGATGAGGCGCCGGGTGTGGTGTCTCGAGCCGAGATTGTCGTCGAAGAGGATGACCCCCGCGAGCCGGCCCTGCTCGATCATGCGCTTGACCCGATCCGGCGGCCTCTCCCCCGAAAAGCCCGTGATCAGTCGCTGTCCAGCCAGCTCGGAGGGCGAAAGGGCGTCGGCCGGCGAGCGGCGAATGGGTTCGCGGGTCGGCGTTCCGTCGGCGAGCGCGACCCAGATCGCAGCGGCGATTCCCGCGACGAGAAGGATCGCGGTGATCCGGCGCCTCCAGAACGTCAGCTTCCCCGGCACGCGATGCCTGATGCTACGCGCCGAGGGCGTCCGAGGCGCTTCCTAGCCTTCGCGCGTGCCGGTCCCGCTGGCCCCCTGCCCACGATCCACCGCTTTGCGATGACGCCACTGATCACGTTCGAAGAGGCGCTGGAGCTCGCCGAGATCTCCACGCACGAGGAGATCACCGAGCTCGTCGAGCGCGCCTGGCAGGTGCGTACGGAGCGCTTCGGCGACTCGACCGACATGTGCTCGCTCGTAAACGCCAAATCGGGTGGGTGCGCTGAGGATTGCGGCTTCTGCGCCCAGTCGCGCTACGCCGAGGCCGACACGCCGATGCACGCGATGATGGA
>JBJMKM010000105.1:0-2860 GCA_045805825.1 Solirubrobacterales bacterium | reverse complement strand
CCGCTCCTACTACGAGGCGCTGAACAGCGGCGACGCCGAGCTCGTCGCTTCGCACTTCCCGGACGACGCCGTCCACTACTACACGCGCCTGGGACCCCACCAGGGCGCTCGCGCGATCGGCGAGAACGCCCGGTGGGCGATCGAGAACCTCGACGGCAGGTGGTGGATGGAGCACGGCATCGAACAGGGCGACGAAGCCGTGATCGAGTGGACGATGACCTGGCGGGACCCGGAGTCAGGCGAGCGGCGCCTCAACCGGGGCACCGAGTGGTTCCGGCTCCGCGATGGCAGGATCGCCGAGGTGCGCGCCTACCATCACGGCGATCGCAAGAACCCCCGCGGCGACCTGCTTGGCTTCGACTTCGCCGACCGTCGCTACACAATGCTCGATATCTAGGCTCCCCCTCCAGGCGGTGATGCACGTGGTCAAGGACACCGGCGTTCGCGCTCCGCCGCCGCCGTTCACCGACGAGCACGAGGAGCTGCGCGAGACGGTGCGCCGGTTCGTCGGCACGGAGATCGCCCCCCACGTCGACCGGTGGGAGGAGGCGCGCGAGTTCCCGCGGGATTTGTTCGCTCGCTGCGGTGAGCTCGGGTTCCTGGGCCTCAAGTTCCCCGAGGCTTACGGCGGCCAGGGCGGGACCCCCGTCCACGACGCAGTCTGGATCGAGGAGCTGTCGCGCTCGGGCGGCTCGGGCGGCGTCGCCGCCGGCCTCAACGCCCACGCCTCGATCGCGATGCCGCCGGTATTCAACTTCGGCACCGAGGAGCAGCGCCAGCGCTGGATCGTGCCCGGCATCCGGGGCGAGAGGATCGGGGCGCTCGGGATCACCGAGCCTGACGCGGGCTCCAACGTCGCCGGGATCCGGACCGCCGCCCGCAAGGTCTCCGGTGGCTACGTCGTCAACGGCTCGAAGACGTTCATTACCAACGGCGTCCGCGCAGACTTCCTGGCCTGCGCGGTGAAGACCAGCCCCGAGGGGGGCCACCGCGGACTCTCCTTCCTCATCCTGGAGCGGGAGATGCCCGGCTACGAGGTGACCCGCAAGCTCGAGAAGATGGGCTGGCATGCCTCCGACACGGGCGAGCTCAGCTTCACCGACGTCGAGGTGCCGGACGAGAACCTGCTCGGGGCAGAAAACGGGGGCTTCCACCTGATCATGGCCAACTTCCAATGGGAGCGATTGTCGATGGCGCTCGCCGCCGTCGGCGGGATGCAGAGGGTCTTCGAGGTCACGCTGGCCTACGCGAAGGAGCGGGAGGCATTCGGGCGACCGGTCGGCAAGTTCCAGGCGATCCGCCACAAGTTCGCCGAGATGGCCACCAGGATCGAGGCCTCGCGGGCGCTCACCTACAACGCGCTGCGCCTGTTCGCCGACGGCCAGGACGCTATTCGCGAGGTGACGATGGCCAAGCTGCTCACCCAGCGCACGATGCTCGAGGTCGCCGACGAGTGCCTGCAGATCCACGGCGGCTACGGCTACATGCGCGAGTACGGGATCGAGCGCGCCGTCCGCGACGCCCGCCTCGGCCCGATCGGCGGCGGCACCGACGAGATCATGAAGGAGATCCTCGGCCGCCAGCTGGGACTGTAAGGATCAGGCGATTCGCTCGTTTCCCCACGATCCCTGCGGACGTGATCGCGATGTGTCCGTTTTGTGCCCGCCCGCTCCTGAGCGAATCTGCTGCGGCCGAGATGCGCTGTCCGGGATACGATGTCTACACCCTGCGTCACGTCGGCTCACTGCCCGAGAGCCTGATCACGCGGCTGAAGAACGACGATCAGTTCCAGGGCGCTCGCTACGAGATCGCCGTCGCGGCCGTCTTCGCTGACTACGATGCACCGAGTCGGGATAGGAGCGGGCGTCCGCCGGGGAAGTCTTCCGAATGAGCTCGATCGAGACGAGAGAGATGCTGACGATGCGTCGAATCCTCTGGCTAGCCGCAGTGGCCGCTGCTGCCCTCGCGGGGGCTCTCGCGGGCGGTTCTCCCGCGGCCACCACGGGTCCCTGCGGTCGGAGTGCCGCTGCGTTCACCAAGGTCCTCTGGATCGTGATGGAGAACAAGAACTACTCCAGTGTGATCGGCTCGAGCTCGGCACCGTACGAGAACGCGCTGGCGGCGAAGTGCGGCCTGGCGACCAACTACCACGCGATCAGCCACCCCTCGCTGCCCAACTACATCGCCATGACCTCGGGCTCGACGCACGGGGTCTCGGACGACGGGAGCCCGTCGAGCCACCCCCTGAGTGGGGCGAGCGTCTTCTCCCAGGGCCGCCCGGCGAAGTCTTACGAGGAGTCGATGCCCTCGAGCTGTTACCTCTCGGACTCGGGCCTCTACCGGGTGCATCACAACCCGGAGGCGTACTACACGAGCGTTCGCACGGCCTGCAAGAGCGGCGGCGACGTGCCCATGGGCACCGTGAGCTCGGGCAGCTTCCACAACGCTCTGATCGCCGGGAAGTTGCCGAGGTTCAGCCTCGTGACTCCGAACATGTGCCACGACACCCACGACTGCTCGGTCGCGACCGGCGACTCCTACCTCAAGTCGCTGGTGCCGGCGATCCTCGCAGCGCCGGACTATCAGGCCGGGCGCCTGGCGCTGTTCCTGACCTGGGACGAGAACGACGGGCTGAGCGGGAACCGGGTGCCGACGATCGTCGTCTCCCCGCACGTCCCGGCGGGGACGCGCAGCGGGACGCGCTTCACCCACTACTCGCTGCTCCGCACGGCCGAGGAGCTGCTCGGCGTGCCGCTGCTCCGTAACGCCCAGACCGCGGCGTCCATGCGCGCGGCATTTCGGCTCTGACGCGCCGCAGGACCTCGGCGGCACCGCTGGCGGGGCATCCGCGGAGGGGCGC
>JBJMKM010000104.1:0-15542 GCA_045805825.1 Solirubrobacterales bacterium | reverse complement strand
CCGCCGGCCGCGGCGGCGGGACGTCGCTGCCCGGCAAGGTGCTGACCCGCGTCGAGCCGCACGCGATCGGGCGCCTCGCCCGGCGGCTGGACCGTGGCAGCGTGGTGATCTCGGCCACCAACGGCAAGACGACGACCGCCGCGATGGCGGCCTCGATCCTCGCTGAGGACGGCACGCGGCTGGTCCACAACCGCGCCGGGGCGAACATGGCGGGCGGGATCGCGTCCGCGCTGGCCGGCGCCTCCCGCAGGGGCGGCCGCGCGCTCGACGGCGACTTCGGCCTCTTCGAGGTCGACGAGTTCTGGCTCGGCGCCGTGGTCGAGGAGCTCGAGCCGCGCGCGATGCTGCTCGGCAATCTCTTCCGCGACCAGCTCGACCGCTACGGCGAGCTCGAGACGATCGCCGACCGCTGGGCGGCGATCGTCACGCAGCGCGCCGGCCTGGTGCTCAACGCCGACGACCCGCTGGTCGCCGACCTCGGCCGCGACACCGAGCTCGCGCGGCGCCACGGCGTCACCTACTTCGGCATCGAGGACGAAGGCCAGGCCATCCCGGAGCTCCAGCACGCCTTCGACGCCAAGCACTGCCGCAGATGTGGGTCGCCGTATTCCTACGCCCGCGCATTCGTCGGCCACCTTGGGCACTACTCCTGCCCCAACTGCGGCGCCGACCGGCCGGATCCGGACGTAGCAGCCACCCGGATCGAGCTCGAAGGGATGAGTGGCTCGCGCGTCTGGGTGCGAACCCCCCAGGGCGACTTGGAGTTCCGGCTCCCTCTGCCCGGGCTCTACAACGTCTACAACGCGCTGGCGGCGCTCACGGCCGCGATGGGGCTCGGCATCGCGCCGGGGGAGGCGGCGCGCGCCATGGCGTCCATGGAGGCCGTGTTCGGGCGCGTGGAGACACTGCGCATGGAAGGAAGGGACCTGTCCATCCTCCTCATCAAGAATCCGGCGGGGGCCAACGAGGTGCTGCGCACGCTCCTCCTGGAGACCGGCAACGGCGAGCCGGCGCTCGATGTCTGGGTGGCGCTGAACGACCGGATCGCGGACGGCCGTGACATCTCGTGGGTGTGGGACGCCGACTTCGAGCTCCTCGCCGGGCGTGTTCGGCGCGTCACCTGCGCCGGCACACGGGCACCGGAGATGGCAGTGCGCCTGAAGTACGCGGGGGTCGCGCCGGACGTCATCGACGTCGACGGCGACATCGCGCATTCGATCGACCTGGCCGTCGAACGCGCGAACGACCGGCTGTTTGCGCTCCCCACATACACGGCGCTGCTGGAGCTGCGGACCCTGCTGGCAAAACGCGGCCTTGCGCGCGATTACTGGGCATGAGCGCGGCGACCTCGCAGGTCATCTGGCACGACGTCGAATGCGGAGGCTATAAGGCCGACCTGGAGGCATGGGAGCGGTTGGCATCGGAGTCGGGCGGGCCGATCCTGGAACTCGGGTGCGGGGCGGGAAGAGTCGCCCTGCACCTGGCGCGGCGCGGCCACGAGGTCTGGGCGATCGACCTCGACGCCGATCTGGTCCTGGCGACGCGGGAGCGGGCCGCAACCGAGGGACTGTCCGTCCATGCGGAGCATGCAGACATCCGCGAACTCGACCTCGGGCGCGAGTTCGGTCTCGCCATCGCGGCGATGCAGTTCATCCAGATGGTCGGAGCAGAAGCGGAACGCGCGGATGCCCTCGGCCGAGTGGCGGCCCACCTCGAGCCGGGCGGTGGACTGGCGGCTGCGATCCTCGACGGCATGCCGGAAGATCTGACCGGGGCACCCGCTCCCCTTCCCGACATACGCGAGGTGAACGGGCGCGTCTATTCGAGCCTACCGGCCGACGTCATCGCCGACGGGGCGCGTCTCGAGCTACGCCGCCTGCGCCAGGAGGTCGCCACCGATGGCTGGATGGCGGAATCGGAGCACGCCGAATCGCTCTGGCTGCTTGATCCGGCGACGCTCGAGCGCGAGGGCGCGGCCGCCGGCCTCGAGCGGCGCAACCGGATACCCGTGCCCGCGATGAACGGCTACGTCGGTTCGGTGGTCGTGGTGATGGAGCGTCCCGGATGAAGCTTCGCCTTTGCGCGCTCTACCCGGATCAGATGAACATCTACGCCGACCGCGGCAACATCATGCTGCTCCGGCGTCGCTGCGAATGGCGCGGGATCGGCTTCGAGTACGTGGCCTCCGGGCCGGGGGACTCGTTCGATCCGGCAGCGCATGACCTTCTCTACATGGGTGGCGGCCAGGATCGCGACCAGAGGATCGTGGCGAAGGACCTGGTGCGGACCAAGCGACGGGCGATGGCCGATGCGGTGGACGACGGCGCCGTCCTGCTCGCGGTCTGCGGTGGCTACCAGCTCCTCGGCCACAGCTACCAGCTCGGCGACGAGCGGATCGAGGGCCTTGGGCTCGCCGATCTGGAGACGGTCCGCGAGCCTGGCCCTCGCCTGATCGGAAACGTCGAGATCGAGGTAGACCTGGACGGTCAGCCGCGCCGCGTGGCGGGCTTCGAGAACCACGGCGGGCGCACCCATCTGGGCCCAGACGCGACACCGCTCGGCCGCGTTATCAAGGGCTTCGGGAACAACGGCAGCGACGGCCGGGAGGGAGTGCACAGGCGCAACATGATCGGGACCTACCTGCACGGCCCACTGCTGCCCAAGAACGCCTGGCTCGCCGATCGCCTGATCCAGCTGGCCCTGGCGCGCCGCGAGGGACGAGAGCCCGGGCTCGAGCCACTCGACGACGCCCTCGAGGCGGCGGCCCACGAGTCCGCGCACCGGGCGGCGATGCGCGGCTAGCGCCCGCTGGAGCCGAAACCGCCCGCACCGCGGGCGCTCAGCTCGAGCTCGGATACCTCGACGGGACGCGCCTCCGTGACCGGGCTGAGCAGGAGCTGCGCGATCCGATCGCCGGATGAGACTTCGAAGGTGTCCCCGCGATCGGTGTTCAGCAACAGGACCTTGACCTCGCCGCGATAGCCGGAGTCGATCAGCCCCGGCGCGTTGACGAGCGCGATTCCGTGCCTTGCGGCCAGCCCGGAGCGCGGCAGCACGAGCCCCGCGAAACCCGCCGGAATCTCGAGGGCGATGCCGGTCGCCACGGTCGCCCGCTCGCCTGGCGCGATCGTCGCGGACTCCGCCGCGTAGAGGTCGAGACCTGCGTCCCCCTGGTGAGCACGGGTCGGAATCGTTGCCTCCTCCCGCAGCCGTCGGACACGCAGATCCACGCCCGGAGCGTAAACGCAGGGTCAGCCCGCGCCGTCGCCGTCTCGCGCCGCGGCCGCGCCGTTCAGCGCAAAGTCCGTGAATCGGTGCGCGAGTGCCGCCGGAACGCTGACTCGGACCAGGACGCCTTCCGGGCGATCCTCGCGCACGAGGTCGCCGGCCACCTCGTGCAGCTCGGCCAGCGTCCCGCCGGCCGAGTACGGCAGCAGGAGCTCCAGCGGGCGGAGGGTCTCCTCGAAAGCGGATTCGATCCGGTCGCGAAGCTCCTCCAGGCCGTCGCCCGAGAGCGCGGAGATCGCGATCGCCCCGGGGTCTCGGATCTCGAGCTCTTTTGCATCGGCCGGTTCCAGGAGGTCGGCCTTGTTGTAGACGCGCAGGCGTGGAAGCTCGTCGGCGCCGATCCCCTCGAGGACGGAGTCGACGGCTTCGATCGCCTCGCGGCGTTGATGCTCCGGCTCGGAGGCGTCCACGACATGAAGGATCAGGTCGGCCAGCGTCGTCTCTTCCAGCGTGGCCTTGAAGGCCTCGACGAGCTGATGCGGCAGCTTGCGGATGAACCCGACCGTGTCTGTCAGGAGGTACTGGCGGCCGTGGTGGCGGTAGGCGCGCGTGGTCGGGTCCAGCGTGTGAAAGAGCCTCTCCCCCACGCCCGTGCCGGCGCCGGTCATGGCGTTCAGCAGCGTCGACTTCCCCGCGTTCGTATATCCGGCGAGAGCGACGGTCGGAAGCGCGGAGCCACTGCGCCTCGCGCGCATCACCTCTCGGTTTCGCTCGAGGCGCTCGAGGCGGCGCCGCAGCGTCGCGATGCGGTCGCGGGCGAGCCGGCGGTCGGTCTCGATCTGGGTCTCGCCGGGGCCCCTCGTCCCGATCCCGCCGCCCAGGCGCTCCAAATGGGTCCATAGGCCCCGCATCCGAGCGAGGTTGTATTCGAGCTGCGCCAGCTCGACCTGAAGCTTTCCCTCGGCGCTGTGCGCGTGGTCGGCGAAGATGTCCAGGATCACGGCGGTGCGGTCGATCACCGGCACGCCGAGCGCCTGCTCGAGGTTCCGCTCCTGCCGCGGCACCAGCTCGTCGTCGCAGACGACGAGGTTCGCGTTGGCACGTGCGATCTCGGCCTTGACCTCAGCGAGCTTGCCGCGGCCCACGTAGCGGTCGGGGTCCGGCCGGCTGCGAACCTGGACCACATCACCGGCCACGGCGACGCCCGCGGTGCGCAGGAGCTCCTTCAGCTCGGCTAGGGGTTCGTCCTCGCGGGGGGTCGCGGCCAGCACTCCCAGGCACATCGCGCGCTGTCTGGCGCGAGGGTTTTGGATGCCGCTTCCATCCGCGTTCGCGGCTTGGGCCGCATTACGGTTGTGCGCTCGCTGCATCCGAATCAAGTGTAGGCGCCGGCAAGCGCGCCGCCCGAGCCATAGCGACTACCTGGGGGCCGCTTCGGTTGCAGCTCGAACCTCTTCCAGGCGTGGCGTGTAGTCGAAGCTTGTCAGCACCCAGGTCGCGCCCGCGGCTTCCCACGCTTCAGCATCATCACCGGGCCCGATCTCCACGACGAAGTCGAACGGATCGGCGTTCCCCGCCCGTAGCTCCCCAATTTCTTCCACGAGCTCCGCGAGCGCCTCCGGGCGGGGAAGCTCGATCGGGAAGAGGCCATCCCAGTGCGCCGCGCGACGCAACGGCCGCCGGTTCGGCCATCGTGAGGCAGCCCAGACGGGGATGCGCGGCTGCTGCACGGGCGGCGGCTCCAGCTCGCCGGCCCAGTACCGGCTCAGCCGCTCGAGGCCTTCGTCCAGCAGGCGTGCCCGCTCGCGCGGCTCGGTGACCTCGCCGAATCGCTCGAACTCGTCGTTTCGATCGCTGCCGAGTCCCACCCCCAGGGTCAGGCGACCGCGACTGAGGTGATCCAGCGTGACGGTCTCCCGTGCCAGCTTGTGCACCCGGCGGCGTGCGAGCGGCGTGACCATCGGCCCGATACGAAGACGCTCGGTCCGGCAGGCGATCGCGGCGAGCGCGACCCACGGATCGGCGACGGCTCGTACGGGCTCGCGGTATGCGACGTGGTCCCATAGGAAGAACCCGTCCCAGCCGTGTCGCTCCGCCGCCTCGGCGAGATCGGCCAGGATCGCCGGGTCGACCAACTCGTCAAAAGGTGGAACGAAGATTCCCCGCTTGACCACCACGAGCGAAGTTATACGTGGATAGGCTTCCGGGCCGCATGAGGGTCTTTGTCACGGGGGGAACCGGGTTCATCGGCGGCCACGTCGTGCGCAAGCTGCGGGAGCGCGGCGACGAGGTACGCGCGCTGGTGCGCAATCCGGACAAGGCGAAGCCGCTGGCCGGACTCGGCTGCGAGCTCGTGTCCGGCTCGCTCGCGGACGCCGCCACGATCCGGACCGGCATGGAGGGCTGCGATGGCACGATCCACGGTGCCGCCATCTACGAGGTCGGGATTCCCGAGAGCCAGCATCAGGCCATGCTCGACGCGAACGTCGTCGGGACGGAGACCGTGCTGCGCGCCGCGCTGGAGGCCAAGGTTCCGAGGGTCGTCTACATCTCGACCGTCGCGGCGTTCGGCAACACGCATGGCGAGGTCGTGGACGAGTCTTACGAGCACCCCGGAACGAGCTTCACGTCCTACTACGAGCGAACCAAGGTCGAGGCGCACCGTCTCGCCAAACGCCTCATCGAGGAAGCGGATCTCCCCGCCGTGATCGTTCAGCCGGGCGGCGTCTACGGACCGGACGATCACTCGGCGATCGGAAATCAGATCAACCAGTTCCTCGCGGGGCGCCTTCCCCTCCTGCCCTTTCCCGAGACCGGCTTCAACCTGGTCCACGTCGAGGACGTCGCCGACGGCGTGCTCCTCGCGCTCGACGACGGCAAGATCGGGGAGGCGTACATCCTCGGTGGGGAGATCACGACGATGCGCGGCCTGATGGACACCCTCGCCCAGGTCGCCGACCGGAAGCCGCCGAAGCGCACGATGCCGACCGGGCTCCTCAAGGCGATGACGCCGATTGGCCCGGTCGTCGGGAAGCTCATGGGCCAGCCGCCGAATCTGCGAGAGCTGATCTCAACCGCCGACAACGTCACATTCTGGGCGAAGCACGACAAGGCGATGGCCGAGCTGGGCTACTCGCCGCGTGGCCTCGAACAGGGGCTGCGCGACACGCTCGCGGCCGAGGGCAAGCTGCCCGAGCGCACCCCCGCCTAGGCCGGCTTGCGGCTCAGTGGCTCTCGACGGCCTGGAGGCCGATCGCTCCGATCACGATCAGCGAGATCGCGGCGATGCGCAGAGCGTCCGCGGGCTCGCCCAGCGCCAGAATTCCGACGATCGCGGTGCCCGCGGCCCCGATACCCGTCCAGACCGCGTAAGCGGTGCCGACCGGAAGATCGCGGAGAGCCAGATTGAGCAGAGCGAAGCTCGCCAGCGCGAACACGCAGAAGAGCACCGTGGGAAGGATCCGCGTGAACCCGTGGCTGAGTTTCAGCATCACCGCGAACCCGGTCTCGAACGCTCCCGCGGTAATCAAAAACACCCAGGCCATGGGTCGGGCCAGAGCCGGCTAGCAGCCGGTTACGGTCGTGGCGAGGTTGGGGCCGCGGTCCCCGTCCAGCATGTGGCCAACCCTAGCGCGCAGGAACGGCCCGGTGCCGCGGTCAGGCGCCGGCCGGGGCGGTGCGGGTCGGCGCCGGCAGCACGACCGCCGCAGCGATCACGGCGGCGAAAGCCGCCGAGCGGGCCGCGATGGCCAGCGGGTCGCCGCCCATCGGATCGCCGAAGACCGCGATCCCTCCAGCCACGGAGATCAGGTTGGCGGTCACCGAGCTGAGTGTGATCACCGCGATCGCCCCGCCGGTCTGCAGGCCGCGGCCGAGGGCCAGGAACGCGCCCACGCCCGCGACGAGGGCGGTGAGCGTCCAGGGACTCAGGATCGAGATCAGGTCACCGGGCACCGTGCCGGTCAAAGCCTTTACGGCGACGTTGGCGACGCCCAGCATCAGTCCAGCGGCAATCCCAAGAGCGGGGCCACTGGCGCGGCGTGGCGCGCCCGCGCTCCCCGAGAGCAGGAGCGCCGTGCCGATGAACACCGCGGCCGCCTCGAAGGAGACCATCGCCTCGAAGGAATACCGGGAGCTCTCGCTGCCACCTCCGACCGAGGTGACGGCGAGCAGCACAAGCCCGACGGCGCACAGCGCGACGCCGATCCACTCCCTGGGGCCGACCTTGACACCGAACCAGCGCTCGGCGATCCACGCCAGCAGCAGAATGCCGCCGGAGAGGGTCGTCTCGACGAGTGAGAGCGGCGCCACGGAGAGCGCCGCGACGTGCAGGCTCCAGCCGACGGTGGCGACCCCAAAGCCGATCAGCCACCAGCGCGAGCGAAACAGGCCGGTGGCGCTCCGCAGCGGATGCGAAAGCTCGACGGCGGGGGCGGCAACGGCGCCGCGGTACTTGCAGAGAAGCCCAAGATTCGCGACGAACGCGCTGCCGAGAGCGAGGAGTATGCCGAGTTGAACCATCTCTCCGTGAATTGGCGACCGGGCCGCCGGATCCTGCGCGCGAGTCGTAAAGATCCCTCGAAGGGCGCGGGACCGTATCGGCGGGTTCTAAAGATTCCTTTGAGATCCGGTTAAGGGCTCGACAGATATCTCAGGATCCCGGCGAGAGATGCTGCCGAAGCCGGGTGACGGCCTCCGCGATGCGATCGTCCGGGGTCGTGAGGCTGATCCTGAAGAACCCCTCGCCGCTGGGCCCGTACATGGATCCCGGCGACACTACGACAGCCGCCTCCTCCAGCACGAGCTCGGCGAAAGACGCCGACGTGTGACCGGCCGGGACCGGCGCCCACACGTAAATCGTGCCCTTCGGCGGCTCGACCTCGACCCCGATCTCTCGAAGCGCATCCACGAGCAGGTCGCGCCGGCGCGCGTAAATCGCATTCATCTCCTCGATAGGACCCCGCGGTCCCGCGAGGGCGGCGGCCCCCGCCATCTGCAGCGCCTCGAACATGCCGGAGTCGACGTTCGTCTTCAGGCGCCAGTACGAGGCGATCGCGTCGGGATTCCCGAGGATCGCCGCGCAGCGCCAGCCGGTCATGTTGAAGCCCTTGGAGAGGGAGAAGACCTCGACGCCGACCTCTTTCGCACCCGGCGTCGCCAGAAAGCTCGGGGCGACGTAGCCGTCGTAGGTCGTCTCCGAGTAGGCGTTGTCGTGGACGACGAGTATCTCGTGGTCCCTGGCGAGCTCGACCGCGCGCTCGAAGAGTCCGGCGGGAACGACCGCTCCCGTCGGGTTGTTCGGATAGTTCAGGAACATGAGGCGAGCACTCTCGAGGTCGTCCGAGCCGATGGCATCGAGATCAGGGGCGAAGCCCAGTTCCGGGCGCAACGGCATGAGCGTCGCCTCCGATCCCGCCAGCGCGGGCCCGCCCGTGTACACCGGGTAGCCGGGATCGGCGGCGAGCGCCACGTCGCCGGGGTCCAGGAAGGCAAAGCACAGGTGGTAGATGCACTCCTTCGCGCCTAGGGCCGGAATGACCTCGGTCTCGGGGTCGATCTCGACGCCGAACCGCTCCGCGTAGAAGGCGGCGAAGGCGGCGCGAAATTCCTCGCGGCCGCGGTTGGACGGATAGCGGTGGTTGGCCGGATCGGCGACTGCGGTCTGCATCGCCTCGACGACCTCCGGATATGTCGAGCGGTCCGGATCCCCGATCCCGAGGCTGATGACGTCGATCCCCGCCTTGCGCTTCTCCGCGACGCGGCGCTCGAGCTCGGCGAACATGTAGGCGGGGACGGCCTCCAGGCGGCGCGACGGCTCGGTGAGTGGACGCTTGGTGCGCTCCGGGGTCGCCATGGGGCGGAAGAGTACGGGCTAGCTCAGGTTCGCCAGTTCCTGTGCGAGGTCGACCGAGATTTCCCCTCGGTACACGCAGCTGGCGGTGCCGGTGAGCGTGACATCCAGGTCATCGCTGATCTCGACGACGAGCTCGCCCCCGTCGAGTTTCACTGTGATCGGACTTGGGGCACCGCGAATGAACGCCGCCACCGCCGCTCCGCTGGCACCGGTCCCCGAGGCGGCCGTCTCTCCCACGCCGCGCTCGAAGATCCTCGCCCTGACGATTGAACCGTCGATTCGGATGAATGAGACGTTGGTGCGGTTGGGGAAGAGCTCCGAATTCTCGATTTCGGGCCCGATCGTCCCTAGATCGAGCTCCTCGACCTCGTCCGCCGCCTCGATGACGCACTGCGGGTTGCCTATCGACACGTGCTGAAAGTTCCAGCCTCGGCCGCCCGCCTGAAGCGTCCCCACGCCATTCTTCGGCCCCGTGGGGTAATCGGGCGATGCGATGGAGGCTCTGCCCATCTCAAGCGTCGCGGTATCCGCAGCTGTGATCGTGGCGCGGACGCTGCCGGCCTTCGTCATGACGCAGAACTCTCCGCCGCCGCTCGTCCGGTTCGAGCGTTCGAGGTAGAGCGCCGCCTGGCGAACGCCGTTTCCAGAGAGCTCCGCCTCGGAGCCGTCCGGGTTGAGGATCCGCACCTCGGCGACGCACGACGAATCGTGGGTCTCAGAGATCAGCAGGATGCCGTCGGAGCCGATCCCGGTGTGCGGCTCGCAGATTCGCCGAATGCGCGCGGCCGTCAGCTCCCAGGGGAGCGCCTCGCGCTCGACGATCACGTAGTCGTTTCCCAGCGCCTGCCACTTCTCGAATCGCATCTCAGGCGCCATTCTCGCCCAGCAGCCCGACGACCTCCGCCGCAACGTCCCCGTCGTCCCGGCCGGTGCGGTGGATCAGCTCGACTCCCTCCATCTTCCGCATCCAGGTGAGCTGGCGCCGTGCGTAGGCGCGATGCGCACGCTTGACCGCGTCGATGTCGCCGGCAAGGAGCTCCTCGAATCCCAAGGCTGCACGGGCGGTGCGCGAGGCACCCGCGTCTGACACCGCCCGCGCCTCGCCGGCGACGCCGGCGGCGGCCATCTCGTCAACGCGGGAGTCGATCCGCCTGGCCAGCTCCTCGCGGTCGATCGTGAGCCCGACCAAAACGGTGGGCCGTCGTAGGCGCGCGGTCCACAGGCCCTCGCTCGATAGTGGCGGGGGGATGCCCCCGCGCTGTAGCTCCATGGTTCGCGCGATGCGCTTGCGGTCGTTTGGGTGGATCGTCATCGCGACGTCCGGGTCGAGTTCCGCCCAGACCGCCTCTGGGCCCCGCTCGGCGACCTCCTGCTCCACCTCCGCGCGGATCTCGGGAGGAACCGGCGGACGCAGGTCAAGATCCGCCAGCGCGGCTCGCAGGTACAGACCGGTCCCGCCCACCACGATCGGACGCCGGCCCTCCGCCAGGAGCTGGTCGATCTCCGCATGCGCGAGCTGGGCGAAGCGTCCGGCGCTGAACTCGCCGCTCGGATCCACAAATCCGATCAACCGATGCTCCAGGCGCTCGCGCTCGGCGGGCGTGGCCGCGCCGCTCATCGTCTCCAGTCCCCGGTAGACCTGGATCGCGTCGCAGGAGACGGCCACTGGATCCTCCCCGCGCTCGCGCAGCCGCTCGGCTACGGCGATGGCGACAGCGGTCTTCCCCACCCCGGTGGGGCCGAAGATCGCGAGGACCTTCAGGGGACTCGGCTCAGGAGCTTCTCGTGGCCCGCGAGCGTCATGGACGTCGCGCTCGTGATCTCGACGTCGACGAATTCGCCCGCGTGCGCGGTGCCCTCGAAGTTGACCGTCTTGTTGTGTGGGCTCCGACCTCGCAGCCGCGCCGGATCGGTGCGGCTCGGCCCCTCCACGAGCACGCTCACGGTCCGGCCGATGAAGCGCTGAGCTCGGTCGTGGGCACGCTGCTGGACGAGCTCGACCAGGCGCTCCATCCGCTCGCGCTTCACGGGGTGCGGCAGTTGATCGGGCATCGTCGCGGCCTTGGTACCCCGTCGTGGGGAGAAGACGAAGGTGAACGCACCGTCGTAGCCCACCTGATCGACGATCTCCAGAGTCTCCGCGAATTCCTCCTCGGTCTCTCCCGGGAACCCGACGATGATGTCCGTGGTCAGGGCACAGTCCGGAACGTGCTCCCGGATCTGGACCACGCGATCCAGGTAACGCTCGCGGTTGTAGGTGCGGCGCATCGCCTTGAGCACCCGGCTCGAGCCCGACTGGAGCGGCAGGTGGATGTGCGGGCAAAGGGCGGGCAGCTCGGCGTGTGCACGGATGACGTCCTCACGGATGTCCTTGGGATGCGGGCTCGTGTAGCGGATGCGCTCGAGACCCTCGATCGCATCCACGCGGCGCAGGAGCTCGGCGAACGTGATCCGGTTCTCCTTCGGTAGATCGCGGCCGTAGCTGTTGACGTTCTGGCCGAGCAGAGTCACCTCGGTGACGCCGTCGCCGGCAAGACGCTCGATCTCGGCAACGAGCTCGCCCGGGTCGCGGCTCACCTCGCGGCCGCGAGTCTGCGGCACGATGCAGTAGGCGCAGACGCAGTTGCAGCCGACCGAGATCTGGACCCAGCCCTGAAACTCGCGCTCGCGCTTGGCTGGCAGGTGGCCTGAGAAGTCCTCGAATTCGAAGTAACCCTGCGCCGTGAGCGAGTCCTGGGTCAAAAACTCGGCGAGCCGGTGAATCTGCCCCGGTCCGAAGGCCACGTCGACGAACGGAAAGCGCTCGAATACCTCGTCCTTGACCGACTGCGCCCAGCACCCCCCGACGCCCACGATTCGGTCCGGATCCTCGGACTTCAGCCGCTTGGCCTCGCCGAGATGGGCGATGAAGCGGTTGTCCGCGGATTCCCGGATGGAGCAGGTGTTGAAGAGGATCAAGTCGGCATCGGCCCTGCCCTCGGCCTCCTCGTAGCCGAGCGACTCGAGCATGCCCTTCATCCGCTCGGAGTCGTGCACGTTCATCTGACACCCGAACGTGGTGACGTGATAGCGCTTTGGCAGCATAAGGCTCTCCACGGCGACCGATTGTAAGCCGCTTACCTCATGCCGACGAGCGCAGCTAGTAGTAGTGGCGACGCCCTCCCACGGCGCGGCCCAACGCGCCCAGTATCCAAAAGAGCACGCCAAGGACCACCAGGATGACGCCGATCGTCCAAAGGATGGGGTTGCTCCAAAAAAGGACCGCGACAACCAGGCAGATGATGCCGAGGGTGATCAAGGGCGCCTCCGATGCTCGGGGATTTCGTCAGCCGCGACTCTATTGTCCGCGAGCGATGGATCAAGCAGCACGGGCGCTTGCGCCACGATTGGGCCAGAGGTCAGGCCGCGCTCGCCGTACAGCTGCAGTTGGGACGGAATGGCGGATAGCCCGGAACGTCCGCGAACGAGTAGGTGCCCTCGAAGCTCTGGCAGTAGGAGCAGCCCGAGACCTCGATCGTCACCATCCTCGGCTTCGAGTCGATCACCCCGCGTGAGGTTGCCGCTCGCCCGGTCGTGGCCGTGTTGGTCATCGCCCACCAGCCCAAAGACCACTCGGCGCCGCGGCGGTCGACGTGCGCGATCGCGCTCTTCTCGGCTGCGCCTCGCCGGGCGGAAGGGCTGGCATTAGCCCTCAGACCCGGCCCGCCGCGGTTGAGGAAACACGAGAGCTAAGCCTCTGGGCGAAGGCCCAGGTTTCCGCTTGGACGATGGGGGAACCTTTCCCACTGGGTGGCCGAGCCTCGGCCGAGACCTGGTCGGCCGGCCGATTCGGAGCGACTGCGGAACGGCTGCCTCCCTTTCACCTAGGAAGCCTTGACCAGATATTAGGCCGCTGCGGGCCCGTGGCCCGGCGGCCGCTACTGGACCGTCAGGGTGCCCGCCATCCCAGCCTGCTGGTGGGAGTCCACGCTGCAGAAGAACGTGTACTTGCCGGGCTTGAGGTTGCTGAGGTCGAGCGTTGATGTGTCGCCGGTGACGATGTCGGAGCAACCGAGCTCGTCGCCGCTCGGGCTGTCCACGCACACGTCGTGCGGGATCGCCTGGTTCGGATTGTCGAAGTCGATCGTCACGTTCCCGGCCTGGGCCGAAAGCGAAGTCGTCGCGTATGCGATCTGGCTCGGGTCCGCCGCGAGCTTGATAGCCGCACCGCCGCCCGACGGCGCCGCGCTCGTCGTGCCTCCGCCGGAGGCCTCGGTAGTGGAGGTGGTCTCCTCGGCCGCCTGCTCGGCTTCGCGATGCTGCTGCTCGTCACGCGCGTTCAGCACCGCGAATATCGCCGTCGCGCCGACGAGGACCGCGAAATAGAGCACGGTCCCGGCAAGAATGGCTCGGGTGGCGGGGAAATTCTCGAATCGCAGCCCGACCACCGACACGACGACGGCCGACAGGATCAGCGCGATTCCGAAGACGTAGAAGAGCGTCTCGTTCATGCGGCGGGCATCCTAGTGGTAGCTCCACTGGCAGCGCCATTTGCGGGCCACGAAAGATGAAGGCAGCGCCGGCTCAGCTCGCGATCGCGGTCGCCCGGCTCTCCCTGATGACCGTGATCTTCACCTGTCCCGGATACTCCAGCTCGCGCTCGACAGCCGCCGCGATCTCGTGGGAGAGGAGCGCGGCCCGCTCGTCGTCGACCTTTCCCGGATCGACGATCACGCGGATCTCGCGGCCCGCGCGCATCGCGTAGACGCGCTCCACGCCGTCCTGGCGGGCGGCGATCTCCTCGAGCTCGCGCAGCCGCTCCACGTACTCCTCCAGAGAGTCGCCGCGGGCGCCGGGGCGCGCTCCCGAGAGCGAATCCGCGATCTGCACGATCACCGCCTCTACCGTGCGCGGTTCGACCTCGTTGTGGTGGGCCTCGATCGCGTGGGCCACCGCCTCGGGCTCCCCGTGGCGCTGGGCGATGCGGGCGCCGACCTGCGCGTGCGGCCCCTCGATCTCGTGGCTGACGGCCTTGCCGATGTCGTGAAGCAGCGCGGCCCGGCGAGCGGTCTCCACGGATGCACCGAGCTCCGCCGCGATCAGTCCCGCGAGCTCCGAGCACTCGATCAGGTGGTCCAGGACGTTCTGCCCATAGCTGGTACGAAACTTCAGCTTGCCGAGCAGCTGGACGAGCTCTGGATCGAGCCCGTGCACGCGGGACTCGAGCATCGCGCGCTCCCCCTCCTCGACGATGCGCTCGTCGATCTGGACCTTCGCCTGTTCGTAGGTCTCCTCGATCAGGGCCGGATGGATACGACCGTCGGCGATCAGCCGTTCCAGCGTGAGACGTGCGATCTCGCGCCGCACTCCGTCGAAGCTCGAGAGCATCACGGCCGATGGCGTCTCGTCGATGATGATGTCGACGCCGGTGAGCTTCTCGAGGGCGCGGATGTTCCGGCCGTCGCGCCCGATGATTCGGCCCTTCATCTCGTCGCTTGGAAGCTCGACCAGTCGGGTGGTGTTGTCGCCGGCATGCGGAGCCGCGAGCCGCTGCATCGCCACCGAGAGGATGTTCCGCGCGCGCCGCTCGGCCTCGTGTCGGGTCTCGCGCTCGATCTCCTGGAGCCGCAGCGCCGCCTGATGTCGGGCGTCCTGCTCGATGTCGGCGACGAGTAGCTGCTTTGCCTGCGCCGCGCTCAGCCCCGAGATGCGCTCCAGCTCGCGCCGCTGAACCCGCTTGGCGCGCTTGAGCTCCTCCGCCTGCTGCTCGACGTTTCGCTCCCGGTCCTCGAGGGTCTGAGTGCGCCGTTCGACGTCCGCGCGCTGCACCTCGAGCGATTCGATCTCGCGAAGCGCCCTCTCCTCCATTCGCGCGATCTCCGCCCGGCGGGCCTGAAGCTCATCGGAGTCCCCTCGGCCGGATACGCGCTCGGCCCCGTCCTCCACGGCGGGAACTCGCCGCCACGGTTGAAATAGCGCGCGTATCTCCATCGATGCCTTCCCTCGGCCTTGAAGTGGCCGAACTGGTCGTGTTGTCGGTCCAACGCGTCCGTGACGCGTCGCAAACCGGCGGCGCACGAGATATGCATGTCCGCTATCGCCCTACAGGAAGGACGCTTAGGTCCGGAGCCTCCCCAGAGCAGGTATTACCGGAAGTCTCATTCGGGTCGTAGTCGTCAAAAGTGTCAAATAGCAGGTCATTCGTCTCATCGTGCGACCGACGGCCGCTCCACGCATCGTAGACCCGAACGACCGATCTGGCAAGCCGCGGCCCGGGCAGACCGGCCGAGGCGCTCGTCTAAGCCGCCCGCGCCGACAGCGACCGCACCGCCTCGTAGGCGATCTCGTAGTCGTAGCCGCGGCGGGTCAGGTACTCCAGTGCTCGCTGCCGGTCCGCGTTGCCCTCGAGCGGCCGCCCGCGCCGCATGAGGACCTCGCGGGCGCGCTCCAGCTGATCGCCGTAGGAGTCCGCTGCCAGGAC
>JBJMKM010000103.1:0-9146 GCA_045805825.1 Solirubrobacterales bacterium | reverse complement strand
AGGCCTTCGAGATCGACTTCTCCGGCGACCGCGAGGGGTGGGAGGCGCTCACCGAGGTCCAGAAGCGCTCGGCGCTGTGGACGTACTCGATGTTCTTCTACGGCGAGGACTCGGTCACCGACAACCTGTCCCCCTACATCGACGCGGCCCCGACGGAGGAGCAGAAGTACTTCCTCGCCACGCAGCAGGTGGACGAGGCAAGGCACGCTGTGTTCTTCCACCGCTTCTTCCGCGAGGTGATCGGCGCGGGCGAGTCGATCGGCTCCACCCTCGCCTACACCCACGCCCAGCTCGGCTGGGGCTACCGCAACGTCTTCGACCGCCTGGACCGGATGGGCCGAGAGCTTCGCCGCGATCGCTCACTGCCCAAGTTCGCGCAGGCGATCGCGCTGTACCACATGATCGTCGAGGCCACGCTCGCGCAGCCGGGCCAGCACTTCATCGAGGACTACTTCACGAAGTCGGGGACCATGCCGGGCTTCAGCGCGGGCATGCACAACGTCTCGCGCGACGAGCAGCGGCACATTGGCTTCGGGGTGAAGACCCTGTCGGAGTGCTTCCGCGAGACCGACGAGTGCAAGGCGGCGGTGGTCGAGATTCTGCGCGAGGTGCTCCCGTGGTCGATGTCGGTGTTCGTCCCGCCAGGATGGGACCTCGAATACACCCGCTGCTACGGCTTCGAGCTCGAGGACATCTACGCCTTCGGGATGCGCTCGGTAGAGGCGAAGTGGAAGGCCGCGGGCTATCCGATTGAGGAGATGCCGCCCGACGTCTATCCATTCGACATGTCGCTGCCGCACGAGGAGCGCGCGAAGCGCGCGATCGTGCTGATGCGCGCCGGCGTCGCGGGCGAACCGGTCCCCAACCCGGACTCCTCGCCGGAAGTCCAGGAGCTCCTGTTCGACGTGATCGCGCGCTCGGCGAACAAGGACGCCGTCAACGGCACGCCGACCGTCATCCAGTGGCGCTTCGAGGACGCGGACCCCTGGTACCTGCGGATCGACAACGGCAACTCGGAAGCCGTCCACGGCGAGGCCACCGATCCGGACCTCACCCTCGAGACGTCCTGGCGCCACTGGATCGACATGTCGATCCGGGGCGCCGACCCGCGCCGCGCGATGCTCCGGCGAAAGCTCCGGCCCCACGGCTCGCTGCGGACGCTGTGGCGGATGCAGCGGATCTTCCCCCGCGCCGGCGCCTGAAATTAGCCGCCGGCGAAAAATCGTGGTCCGACCACGACGCCATGAGGGCGCAGCGCCTCTAGGTTGTCTTGCGAGGACGCGGCCGGTCCGCGTCCTGACTGCGACAACGTCTAGCTCGGCGCAGCGTCTGGTACCGTCGCTGGGCCGTCGGGGGCACCTAAGCAGGAGGCTAAAACGGGAATGGATTCACGAGCAGGCAGGGGAAAGCGCGTTTGGCTCTTCGCGTTGGTCGCGGGGCTCATCGCCGCCGCACCGGCGGCCGCCGCCGGTGGCGGTAATTCCGACTCGAGCTCCGTCGGCCCAACGCTGACCGTTCCCGACCAGGGCCTAGCCACCCGCGACGTACGTACCGACGTCGAGCAGTCCCCTGCCGAGCCCGTCAGCGCCGCCGCCGCGAAGGCGCAGGCAAAGATCCGCTCGACCCTCGGAAGCCAGGGCGTCCTCGATGTCGACCCGCTCACCGGGACGCCACGCGTGGTCGCAAAGCTGAACGGCTTCCTCACTGGCCCGAGCGACGCCTCCCCACGGTCGATCGCCCTCGGCTACCTGCGCAGCCACGCAACCGCTTTCGGCCTCGACGCCGGCGACATCTCCTCGCTGCGGCTGACCCGCAACTACACGGATGTCCATGGGACCACACACATGATCTGGGCGCAGGTCTTCGACGGCATCCAGGCGCTCGACAACGGCGTCTACGCGAACGTCGACGAGAACGGGCGGCTGATCAACCTCATGGGTTCCCCGGTTCCGGACCTGGGCGTGCGGACGACGCAGCCGGACGTCTCGGCGCGCGGCGCGCTCTCAACGGCGCTCGGCAACGCCGGCGTTCCGAGCCGCAAGGTTCCCGCGGCGCGCGGTACGACCGGCTCGGACAACCTGACGACCTTCGCCGGCGGAACCGACAACGCACGTCTGGTCCTGTTCACCGAGGGGCCGGGCATCACGAAGCTCGCCTGGCGCGTCACCGCGACGGCCTCCTCCACCGAGGTCTACGACTACGCGATCGACGCCTCCAGCGGCAAGGTGCTCTACCGGACGAACACCGTGGACTTCGCCAGCGGCAATGTCTGGGAGTACGCGCCCCAAATCCATCAAGCCTGCAGTGGCTGTTCGACCGCGGCGGGAACGCAGCAAAGCCACGCGTTCCCTGCGGACTGGGGCACGTCGAGCACGATCCTCAGCGGTAACTACGCCCATGTCTACACGGACATCAACGACGACGATCAGCCGGATGCGGCATCGGGCAATTGCCCCAATTGCGGGCAGATTCCGCCAAACGGCGGGCCGGGAGTCTGGAATTACACATTCGCCCCGAATCCCGGCAACGCGACTGGCGAGACCGGCCTCGACTGCTTCTCGATCTTCCCGCAGTGCTCGTGGTACCTCCACAACCCCGGCTACCAGGGCTGGGGGGCCAACATCAGGCAGAACTCGACCCAGGTCTACTGGTACGTCAACAACTTCCATGACTGGCTGAAGAACACGGCCTCCATCGGGTTCACCCCCGCGTCGGGCAACTTCGAGGGAGTCGATTCAGTCCAAGCGCAGACATTCGACGGCGCGGCAAGCGACACGTCCGTGGGATCGATCCCCGGCACTCCCGACGACAACCACGTCAACAACGCGAACATGTCGACCCAGGCCGATGGCATCGCGCCGAAGATGCAGATGTACCTCTTCTACGACCCGGGCGCCGCGGACGTGCAGACGAACGGCGGCGACGACGCCTCGGTCATCTACCACGAGTACACGCACGGGCTGTCCAACCGGCTCGTCACCGATCCGGCGGGAACGCCCGCGCTCCGCTCCTTCCAGGCCCGCGCCATGGGCGAGGGCTGGAGCGACTGGTACGCCATGGACTACCTGGAGGGCAACAACCTCGACGAGACCGACACCGCCACCGACGGGCAGATGAATATGGCCGTCTACACGATGGGCACGGACATCCACGGCCTGCGAACTCAGGGTCTGGATTGCCAGGTGAATTCGGTGAACACCACCGACTGCCCGGGCGGCAACACGCCGCATACCGGCGGCTACACGCTGGGTGACATGGGCTCCGTGATCAACGGCCCGGAGTTCCACGCGGACGGCGAGATCTGGGAAGAGGCGCTCTGGGACCTCCGCCACAACGGGTTGTTGCAGGGTTTCACCCTGGACCAGATCCGCACGATCGTCACCGACGGCATGCGGCTGTCGCCGCCCGATCCGAGCATGATCGACGAGCGCAACGCAATCCTTCAGGCGGCGAAGACCGACTTTCCGTCGAGCCCGCAGCTCTACAGCTTCGTGTGGCAAACGTTCGCGCATCGTGGGATGGGTTACTTCGCCTCCGACGACGGATCGGCCGACACGAGCCCGACCCCCAGCACCGCCGCCCCGCCGAGCTGCCCGCCCTGCGGCACGCTGACGGGCAAGGTGACCGACCCGGACTCCGGGGCGCCGGTCCCCGGCGCGACGATCCAGTCCCGTGGCTCGGCCGCGCTGGTGGCCACCACGAACTCAAACGGGGTGTACACGGTGAACAACCTCCCGCCGACCACCTATAAGTCCCTGCTCGTCACGAAGGACGGCTATACGGACGCCACCACCGCGAGCGTGGGGGTCTCGGCCAACACGACGACGACGAGGAACTTCACCGTGCGACGCGACTGGGCCTCGGTGGAGGGCGGTGCAACGCTCAACTCGGCCTCGCCTCCCGACTACACGCCCTTCGGTTGCGGGCCGAAGCAGGGTTTCGATCTCTCCCAGGGCACCGGCTGGGGAAGCGACGTGGGTACCCGCTCGGTGGTCGTCCATCTGCCGAAGAAGCTCGACGTCAAGCAGTTCCAGATCGATCCGGCCGCAACCTGCGGCGATCCGCCCAACGCCGCGCTCCAGAACTTCACTGTCCAGACGCGGACGTCGTCGACCGGAACCTTCACCACGGCGTGGAGCAACATAAACGCGCTGCCGCAGCACAGCTTCACGGCGTTCCCGGTCACGAAGCCGGGCGTGACGGACGTCAAGCTCATCATGCAGTCGAACAGCGGCAACGCCCAGTTCATGGACATGAGCGAGCTCATGGTCTTCGGCAAGCCCTCGGACGTCACGCCGCCCGTCATCAGCGGCGCGACCATTCCGGCGGGTCAGACGGTGCGCTCGATCATCAACAACGGCTTCAAGATCAGCTCGCACCTGAGCGAGGCCGGGACGGAGAAGGGCGTGCTGAAGATCAGCGCGACCAAGGCCCAGCAGCTCGGGATTCCGCAGCAGATCGGTTCGGGCACGCTCTCGTTCACCGCCGCGGCGACCAAGACGATGACGATGAACCTCACAACGCAGGCGAAGAACAAGCTGGCGAACCAGAACAACCTCGCCGTCACCGCAACGCTCAACGCCACCGATAAGGCGTTGAACAAGGCGACGCCGGTCTCGAAGAGCACGACGCTCCCGCACTGAGCGGGCCGCGCCTCGTCGCCGGACTCAGATAACGCGACCGGAGATCGCGCCCAGGAGCCCCAGGCCCAGGACCGTGGCGGCGATGATCCAAAGAGCGGTGCCGGTACCCACCCAGGTGACGAGCAGAACCACGAGCGTGAGCACCCCGATCACCATGAGCGGGAACCCGATCGACACGGCCACGCCGACCTGCTTCACCGACTTGAAGCCGCTCGACCGATCCTTTCTCCGGCGTGCGTCGCTCACGACATCCTCTCGGAGCACGATACGCCGGTCCCCGTCGGCGAGAGCCGGTCGGTGTTACTCGGCGACGAGCAGGTAGCGCAGGATCGCGCGCTCGAGCTCGAGCAGCTCCGAGTAGTCGCGGTCCGGGTCGGTCAGGCGCTGTAGCGCCACGCCGTCGGCGGCGCCGAACATGAACGTGACGGTCGATTCGGCGTCGAAGCGGAGCGAGAGGACTCCCTCTGCGTCCTTTCGCCGCAGAACCTCGGCCACGTGGCGCCGTGATCCGTCGTAGACCTGAGCGAGCTCGGCCTGGATCTCCGGATTTTGGCGCCCCGCCGCGAAGAGCTCGTAGATCAGGACGTAGAAGCCGGGATCGCTCTTGAGGATCTCCTCGGCGCCGGCGACCAGGACGTCCAGGACCTCGTCGGCCGTCCGCGCCGCCGCGAGCGGTGCGTCGAGGGCGCCGATCCGGACCTCCGCGTCCCCTCGCAGGACCTCGATGAGGAGCCGCTCCTTGGTCCCGAAGTAGTAGTGCAGGAGGCCGCGGCTGACGCCCGCCTCGCGCGAGACGTGCTCGAACGTGGCCCCGGCGATGCCTCGCGATGCGATGCAGGTACGCATCGCATCGACGATCCGCTGGACCTTGTCGCCACTCAGCTGGCGCCCATTAGCCTCGGTCTGGACTGCGCTGCTGCCCTCGGCTGCCATCTCTCTCCTACCTCGCCCCCTGCGAATCGGCCATTCACGCGGCGAATCGCCGAGTCGCAGGTGCGCGAGTGTATCTATTGCCGCTAGCGGAACCTCAGCCGAGGCGGACGGGCGGGTTATGACCTGGAATTACCACCGCCGGCTCCAGGTCCCGGATGCGACGCCACTGCTCCAGGAGCTCGTCGCGCTCGGGGCCGAAGTCCTCGGGTAGGTCCATCCGATCGAAGTACTCGGGCAGTGGGCCCACGCAGTCCGAGGCGATGACGACGAGGCCATCGTCGGTGTCCACGAGCACGGAGATCAAGCCGTCGGAGTGGCCCGGGGTGCGAAGCCAGCGGATGCCCGGCTCGATCTCCCCCTCCTCCCCGTCCAGGATCTCGAGATTGGCCATCTCGAGCACCCCGGCGATGATCTGCGTGTACGGGGCCTCGGTCTCGAGCTTGTGCACGTAGGTGCGCCGCTGCGGCCAGCCGGCGAGGCCCTCGGCATGGTCCAAGTGAAGGTGGGTGAGGATCACGTCCTTGACGTCGCCGGGCTCGACGCCCAGCTCGCTGAGCGCCCCGATGAGCGGGGCGCCCTGCATGATCAGGCCGGGGTCGACCAGGTAATCGCGCTCACCGCGGACCAAGAGCGTGTTCGGGAAGGCGACCATCCCGGCTGTGTGGCCGCCCTGCTGAAGGTCCTTGTAGCGGCGAAAGCCGTCGGCCGAATCGTCGACCGCGGTGACCTCGGCCTCGCCGTTCGAGACCGTGAAGACGTGCCGCTGCGCCGGGACGAGGACGTGGACGCTGGGCAAGCGCTCAGACGGCTATTCGGTGGCGGTGGGCTCCGGAGCCGCGGTCGTCTGCGAGGTGTACTCGAACTCCTCCTCGGCGCCGAAGAGCCTGTCGAGGACCGACTTGCGCAGGTCCTCGTTGAGGGCAATCGCCAGGACCCCGCCCACGATGGCAATCACGAAGAGCTTGCGGAACGGGTGACGCTTCTTGCGCTTGCCCTGGATGCGCTCCGAGGCCTCCTTCAGATTCTCGGCGGCGGTCTTGAGGTCGCGCTGGACCTTCTTGTCGTCGGTCAGCGCCTTGACGGGGCCCTTGCCGTTCGACATCCGCTGGTAGGCGTGCCTGGCGGCGTCGAAGGCCTCCCTGACGCTCGTGCGGAGTTCCTCGTCCTCGATGAAGCGGCGCACGTAGGGGTTGGATCCCGCCTGCTGCGCCGCCTGTCGCGCCTTATCGGCCTTGGTGCTTGCCATCAACAACTCCCTCGTCCGCTTGGCTTCGTTCGCGGAGCATATACCCGGAAATCGCGCGCCTATCGCCTGGCCCGAGCGCTCAGCGCCGCGGCCAGCGCGTCCTCGATCGTCTCGCAGTAGACGAACTCGAGGCCCTCGCGCTGATGCTCCGGGATCTCGGCGACGTCGCCTTCGTTGCGGGCCGGGACGAGGACCCGCTTGATTCCCGCCCGCTGGGCCGCCAATGCCTTCTCCTTCACGCCCCCGATCGGGAGCACCTGGCCCGTCAGCGTGACCTCGCCGGTCATGGCGACGTCGGAGGAGACCGGCTTTCGAGTCACGAGCGACGCGAGCGCCACCGCCATCGCCACACCGGCGGACGGCCCGTCCTTCGGCACCGCCCCCGCCGGGACGTGAATGTGGATGTCATTACTCGTGAACCAGTCCTCGCCGACCCCGGGGGCCACCTGCTTCAAATGCCCGCGCACCCAGGACAGCGCCGCCTGCGCGGACTCGCGCATCACGTCGCCGATCTGGCCGGTGGTCGTGAGCTTTCCGTCGCCGGGCATCGCGGTCGCCTCGACGAATAGGACCTCGCCCCCGACCGGAGTCCACGCCAACCCGGTGGCGACGCCCGGGTCCTTCGTGCGCCGGCGCTGCTCGGCGAAGTACCTGCGCTTGCCAAGGAGCTCGCGCGCCCGCTTGGCTGAGACCGTCACCTTGCCCTTCGCCTCGCCCTCGGCGACCTGGCGGGCGATCTTGCGGCAGATGCTGCCGACCTCGCGCTCCAGGTTCCGAACTCCCGCCTCCCGTGTGTACTCGTCGATGATCGCCCGGATGGCCGCGTCCGAGAACGAGATCTGGCGGCGCTGCAGCCCATTCTGTGAGATCTGCCGCGGCACCAGGTAGCGCTTGGCGATGTGGAGCTTTTCGTCGACCGTGTAGCCGGCGAGCTGGATCACCTCCATCCGGTCCTGCAGGGCCGACGGGACTGGGTCCAGCGTGTTCGCGGTCGCGATGAAAAGGACGTCGGAGAGGTCGAACTCCAGGTCCAGGTAGTGGTCGCGGAACGAGTCGTTCTGCGCGGGGTCGAGCACCTCGAGCATGGCGCTGGCCGGGTCGCCGCGGAAGTCGGCGCCCATCTTGTCGATCTCGTCGATCATGAACACGGGGTTGCGTGAGGCCGCGTCGCGGAGAGCTCGGATGATCACCCCGGGCATGGCGCCGATGTAGGTGCGGCGATGGCCGCGTATCTCGGCCTCGTCGCGCACGCCGCCGACGGAGATGCGCTCGAACTCGCGGCCGAGCGCCTTCGCGATCGATCGGCCGAGGCTGGTCTTTCCCACCCCCGGCGGCCCGACGAAGCACAGGATCGGCCCGGGCGACTCCGGGTTCAGCTTTCGAACGGCCAGGTACTCCAGGATCCGGTCCTTCACCCGCTCGAGGTCGTAGTGGTCGGCGTCGAGCACCTCGCGGGCGTGGGCGATGTCCAGGTTGTCGTCGCTCCGGACGCTCCACGGAAGCTCCACGAGCCACTCCAGGAAGCCACGGATGACGCCGTACTCGGCCGCCGCGGGCGGCAACCGCTCCAGGCGGCCAAGCTCGCGATCAGCCTGCTTGCGGGCATGCTCCGGGAGGTTCGCCTGCTCGATCCGCTCGCGAAGCTCGTTGATCTCGGCCTGCTGCTCGTCACCCTCCCCCAGCTCCTGTTGAATCGCCTTGAGCTGCTCGCGCAGGTAGTACTCGCGCTGGCCCTTGTCGATCTCCGACTGGACCTGCGACTGGATCTTGGAGCCGAGCTGGACGACCTCGAGCTCGCGCGCGAGGATCTCCGAGAGTCGCCGAAGCCTCTTCGCGACGTCCACCTGCTCCAGTAGCTCCTGCTTCTCCTCCGTGGAAATCCGAAGCGCGCCCGCGATCAGGTGCGAGAGGGCGGAGGGATCCTCGACGTTGGTGACGGCGAGCTGGAGCTCCTCCGGCAGGTAGGGGATCTTCTCGATGATCTCCGTGAACGTCCGCTGGACGTTGTGCGTAAGTGCCACGAGCTCCGGCGACGGCGAGACGACGTCGGGGAGCGGCTCGACTCGCGCGACGAGGTAGGGATCCTCGGCCACGAAGTCGCCGATCCGGATGCGCTCGGTCCCCTGGACCAGGATGCGAATGGTGCCGTCGGGGACCTTCAGCATCCGGGCGACGATCCCCGCGACGCCGATGTCGTAGAGCTCGGCCGGGGCGGGATCCTCGGCCTCAGGGTCCTTGGACGCCACAAGGGCGAGCATCCGCTCGCCGGAGAGCACGTCGTTTATGAGCCGCATCGACCGGGGGCGCCCGACCGCCAGCGGGGT